>NZ_JBHWUU010000033.1:0-84445 GCF_042737375.1 Streptomyces sp. NPDC060000 | reverse complement strand
CCTCACAGGCGCCGCCGGGCCACCGGGCCCTGCGGGGCTCCGGCCTCGCCGCGGGCCGCTGCGGCAGGTACGGGTTCACCCCTGCTTCGGTGCCCTGGACGGCTCGAGGCGGATGGTGAAGGAGTGGCCGGACGGATCGGAGTAGCCGCGCTCCTCGTGGGGGCCGGGGGCACCCTTGGTCTCCAGGGGGCGGCCCCCCAGGCCCACGACCTTGCGCTCCACCTCGTCGAGGTCGTCGACGAGGAAGTCCAGGTGGGCCTGAAAGGAGTTCTCGGGGCGGGGCCAGCTCGGCGGGGTCGCGTTCACGTCGCGCCGGAAGCCGAGGCGGGTGCCGTCGGCGCCCCTGATCTCCACCCGGTTGGCGGACGCGATGATCTCCTCGGCGTCCAGCAGCCCCTTGTAGAACTCGGCGAGCTTCTCGGGCTCGGCACAGTCGAGCACCACGACGCCCGCTTTCACCAGTGCCATGTTGTCGTCTCCTCCGCGAAGTCAGGACCGGAGCGGGCGACTCCCGCCCCCGAACCTTGCGGATACCCCCGTTTCACGCGGCCAGCAGTCGTTCACTCCCGCATGGTCCCGGTGTCGCCACCACTCCCCGGCCCCCGGCCCCCGCGAGCCGCGCCGCACAAACGCGGGGTTCCAGGGGGGTCTAGAGGGGACGGCTGAGGGTGACGGAGTGCGGGCAGAAGCCGTGGCGTTCGTAGAAGCGGATGGCGTCGGCGTTGTCCGTGTAGGCGGTCACCTCGGTCCGGCGGGCGCCCTGTTCGGCGGCCCAGGCGAAGAACGCCGCGACGAGTTGCGCACCGGCACCGTCCCCGCGGTGCGTGGGCTGGACGTACATGCTGATGAGGGTGGCGGACTTCACCGGCCGCATGGCCGAGGGTTCGGTGAGCGAACCCGTCAGGTGGCCGACCACCTGCCCCGCGCGCTCGGCGACGAGCACCAGACGGGACGGATTCTCCAGGGCGGCGGCGAAGGACGCGGCGCCGTGTGCGCGCGGCCACGCGGCGTCGACGCCGGGATCCCGGGTCCCGGCGTCCTCGGCGAAGAGGCCCGCGCTGGAGGCGACGAGCCCCGGTATGTCCGCTGCGCGGGCCGCGCGCACGCTCACTCGTCGAGCCGTCCTCTCCTGACCGGTCGCCCCCTGTTCGGCATCGGTCCACTTCTGAGCAGGCACCTCTTGATCAGCCATGCGCCGCAGGCTAGAGGTCGGCACTGACATCGATGCTGATACTCAGGCTCCGTGGCCTGGACCGGATCGGACTTCTTGGACAGGTGTCCTGTTATGCTGGACACCTGTCCAAGAAGTTGAGGGAGATCATGGAGATCCTGGCGAACGTGCTGGTCGGTCTGGTGGCCGTGCTGCATCTGTACATCCTGGTGATGGAGATGTTCCTGTGGCAGAAGAAGCCGGGGATGACGTTCCACGGCCTGGACGCGGAGATGGCGAAGCGGACCGCCGCGATGGCCGCCAACCAGGGGCTCTACAACGGCTTCCTCGCGGCGGGCCTGGTGTGGGGGCTGATCGCGGCCGACCCGACCGGGTTCCGGGCGCAGGTGTTCTTCCTGTCCTGCGTGATCGTCGCGGGCGTGTACGGCGCGGCCACCGCGAACCGCCGGATCCTGGTCGCGCAGGCCCTGCCCGGCGCGCTCGCCCTGGCCGCCGTCCTGATCGCGCAGTGACCCGCGCCGAACCCGAGGACCCGCGCGCTGCCCGCACCCGGGCGAGGCTGCGTTCCGCACTGCTCGAGGAGTGCGCCGAGCGGCCGCTCGAGGAGGTCGGCGTCGCCGCGCTGGTGCGGCGGGCCGGGATCGGCCGGGCCACCTTCTATGTGCACTATCCCGACCTGGAGGCGCTCGCCGTCGACGCCTGCGCGGACGTCGTACGGGAGGCAGTGGAGGCGTTGCACGCCTGGCAGGGGCGGCCCGACCCGGTGCGGGCGCCGGCCGCGCTGGCGGCGTTCTTCGGCTCGCTGACGCCGCACGCCGCGCTGTACCGCACCCTGCTGGCACCGGGCGGCGGCGGGCCGCTCGGGCGCGTACTGCACCGGGACCTGCGGGCCTACAGCCTGCGGGAGCGGCAGCGGGCCGGGGCGGCGGACGCGCCCCTGGTCGCCTCGGCCGTCGCCGCGACCTTCGCCGGGGTGCTGGCGGACTGGCTGCACGGCGATCTCGGGGGCACGCCCGGGGAGATCGCCGATCAGGTGTGGCAGTTGCTGGTCGCCCTGCACGCCAGCCGCTGAGCGGCGGTCACCCGCACACCCCCGTGTTCTTCGCCAGGGGCCGGGCCTTGACGCCGCCGGAGGTCCGCACCTGGGCCGTCGGGGCGTCGTCCGGAGTTCCTTCATGTGAGGCCGCCGGGACGCGGATCGTTCAGCGGGCCGTCTGGAACGTCCTGCGGTACGCCTGCGGGGAGACCCCGATGGCCGCGTGCAGGTGCTGGCGCAGTGAGGCGCCGGTGGCGAAGCCGACCCGGCCGGCGATCTGGTCCACGGAGAGGTCACTCGCCTCCAGCAGGTGCCGGGCGTGTACGACGCGCTGCTGGATCAGCCAGCGGCCGGGGCTGAGGCCCACCTCGTCGTGGAAGCGGCGGGCGAAGGTGCGCGGGCTCATCCGGGCGTGCGCGGCGAGATCGGCGAGGGCGAGGGGCGCGTCGAGGCGTTCCAGGGCCCAGGCGCGGGTGGCCGCCGTGCTCGCCGCGCCGGTCTCGGGAACGGGCTGTTCGATGTACTGCGCCTGACCGCCGTCGCGGAACGGCGGGACCACGCAGCGGCGGGCCACCTTGTTGGCGAGTTCGCTGCCGTGGTCCTTGCGGACGAGGTGCAGACAGATGTCGACACCGGAGGCGGCGCCCGCCGAGGTCAGCACGCGCCCGTCGTCCACGAAGAGGACGTCCGGGTCGAGGTCCACCCGTGGGTGCATGCGGCGGAACAGGTCGGCGACGTGCCAGTGGGTGGTGGCCCGGCGGCCGTCGAGGAGACCGGCGGCGGCCAGGACGAACGCGGCGGTGCAGATGGAGACGATGCGCGTGTCGGGGCGGATCCGGGCGAGCGCCTCGGCCACCCCCTCCGGCAGTTCGGCGGTGACCCGATCGGGCGCCACCGGCGCGATGACGACGGTGTCGGCCGTGGCGAGCACCTCCGGGCCGTGCCGCACGCCGATCGTGAAGTCGGCGTTGGTGTGCACAGGACGGCCGTCGACCGTGCAGGTCAGGGTCTCGTAGTGGCCGTCGGCCGCGCCGAAGATGCGGGCGGGGATGCCGAGTTCGAAGGGGTAGACGCCGTCGAGGGCGAGGACGACCACGCGGTGCGTACGCTGCTGTGCCTGCATGGCACGATCTTATCGAAGGTTGGCAATCTTGCCATTTCCCGGAGGGGCGCGGCCCGGCAGGCTGGTTCACCATGAGCACTGTGAACACCATGCGCGTCATCGGCCAGGACGTCCTCGGCGGTCCCGAGGTCCTCAAGGAAGCAGAAGTGGAGCGGCCCGCGCCGCGCCCGAACGAGGTGCTGGTCCGCGTACGCGCCGCCGGCGTCAACCCGACCGACTGGAAGCACCGCGCCACGGGCGGCTTCCTGGGCGAGCCGCCCTTCGTCCTGGGCTGGGACGTCTCCGGAACCGTCGAGGCGGTCGGCATCGGCGTCGCCACCTTCGAGCCGGGTGACGAGGTCTTCGGCATGCTGCCGTACCCCTTCGGCCACGGCTCGCACGCCGAGTACGTCATCGCGCCGGTCCGCGCCCTGTGGCACAAGCCGGCCGGGATCGACCACGCTCAGGCGGGTGCGCTGCCGCTGGTCTCGCTGACCGCCTGGCAGGCCCTGGTGGAGACCGCCGGCATCGAGGCCGGGCAGCGTGTCCTGATCCACGCGGCCGCGGGTGGCGTGGGCCATGTGGCGGTGCAGATCGCCAAGGCGCGCGGCGCGCATGTGATCGGCACGGCGAGCGCGGGCAAGCACGACTTCCTGCGGGAGCTCGGCGTCGACGAGGCGATCGACTACCGGGAGAGCGACTTCACCGAGGCCGTGAAGGACGTCGACGTGGTCCTGGACACGCTGGGCGGGGACACCTCCGTGCGGTCCCTGCGCGTGCTGCGGCCGGGCGGGATCGTGGTGTCGATCCTGCCGGTGGGGTCGGACGAGTTCACCACGGAGGCGGAGCGGCTCGGTGTCCGGGCGGTGCGGATGCTCGTGGACGCCGACCGGGCCGGGATGCGGGCGATCGCCGAACTGGTCGAGGCGGGGAAGCTGCGCCCCACCGTCGCGGGGACGTTCCCGCTGGCCGATGCCGCCGAGGCGCACAGGCTCGGCGACACCGGCCGGACCGCCGGGAAGCTGGTACTGACGGTGGAGTGACGGGGCGTCAGAAGACGAGCACGGGCTTGATGGTCCTGCCCGCGGTCATGTCCCGCACCGCCTGGTCGATGTCCGCGAACGGATAGGTGCCGATCAGGCGGTCCAGCGGGAGCCGCCCGGCCTTGACCAGCTCGACCAGGGCCGGGATGAAGCTCTGCGTCTCGCTGTCGCCGAGGGTGAGTCCGACGACCCGCTTGCCGCCCAGCAGCCCGTTGACGTCCAGGGCGACCTCACTGCCGAAGGGCGGTGCGCCCACGACGACGAGGGTGCCGCGGGTGGCGAGCGCGTCGACACCCTGGCGCAGCACGGCCGTGTTGCCCGTGGTCTCCACGATGCCGTCGGCGCCCTGCCCGCCGGTGATCACCGCGACGGCCTCCTCCAGCGTGGCCTGCCCGGCGTCGACGGTGTGCGTGGCGCCCAGCTCCTTGGCCAGTTCGAGGCGTTCGGCGACCCGGTCGACCGCGATGATCGTGGTGGCCGGGGAGAGGGCGGCCGCCATGACCGCCGACAGGCCGACGGCTCCCGCGCCGAGGACGACGACCGTGCTGCCGGTCGCCGGCTTGAGCACGTTCCAGACGGCGCCGACTCCGGTCTGGACCCCGCAGCCCAGCGGGGCGATGGACGCCAGCGGTACGTCCGGGTCGACCTTGACGAGGCTGCGCTCGTCGACCAGTGCCCGCTCGGCGAAGGAGGACTGGCCGAAGAAGTGGCCGCCGAGGGGCTCGCCGTCCCGGCTGATGGTGCTGGTGCCGTCGGCGCGGCGGCCGCCTATGAGGTTCATCGGCAGCCAGGTGGCGCAGTAGGCGGGGTGTCCGCCGTGGCAGTTGCGGCAGTCGCCGCAGGAGGTGAAGGACAGCACGACGTGGTCGCCGGGGGCCACGCCGGTGACGGCGGAGCCGACCGCCTCCACGACGCCCGCGCCCTCGTGGCCGAGGACTCCGGGGAGCGGGAAGGGCAGGCCGCCGCTCGCCACGCCGAGGTCGGTGTGGCACAGTCCGGCCGCCACCAGACGGACCACCGCCTCGTGCGGGGCGGGATCGTCGAGGACGACCTCGGACACGGTGAACGGGGCGCCGCCGGACTCGACGACGGCGGCGCGTGTGGTGATGGGCATCGCGTGAACTCCCTATTTCCTACGGCGCGTTCAGTCGAGCGAGACGACGACGGACTTGACCTTGGTGTATGAGGCGAGCGCCTCGGGGCCGTACTCGCGGCCGAAGCCGGAGTCCTTGACGCCTCCGAAGGGGACGGCCGGGTCGAGCATCGCCCAGTCGTTGACCCAGACGATGCCGGCCTGGAGGCGCTCGGCGACGCGGTGGGCACGGGCCAGGTTGCCGGTCTGGACGCCCGAAGCCAGGCCGTACGGCGTGGAGTTGGCGAGCGCGATCGCCTCGTCCTCGTCGTCGAAGGGCTGGACGGTGAGGACCGGGCCGAAGATCTCCTCCTGCACGACACGGGAGTCGTTGGCGAGATCGGCGATCACGGTGGGCTTGTAGTAGTAGCCGCCGTCGAGGTCGAGGCGCTCGCCGCCGCAGACGATCCGGGCGCCCTCCTTGCGGGCCAGTTCGACGTACTCCTCGACCTTGCGCAGGTGCTTCTCCCCTGCCATCGGGCCGACGACGGTCTCCGGTTGCCGCGGGTCTCCGACCGGCACTCCGGGGACGGCCTCGGCGAGGATGTTCAGCAGGGTGCTGTAGACCGGGCGGGCCACCAGCAGACGCGGGCCGCCCATACAGAACTGGCCGGTGTTGAAGACGAAGCCTTTGATGACCGCGCCGACCGCCTTCTCCAGGTCGGCGTCCTCGAAGACGAGGTGGGCGGCGTTGCCGCCGAGTTCCATGGTGACCGGCTTGAGGTGCTCGCCCGCGACGCTCGCGGCGTGCCTGCCGATCGCCGTGGAGCCGGTGAAGGCGATCTTGTCGACGCCGGGGTGCCGCAGCAGCGCCTCACCGGCGACCGGGCCCGCGCCGGTGACGACGTTGACCACGCCGTCGGGCACGCCGGCCCGCTGGAACAGTCCGGCCATGTACAGGGCGCTGAGCGGGGTCTCGTCGGCGGGCTTGTGGACGACCGTGTTGCCGGCCGCGAGGGCCGGGGCGATCTTCGAGCCGGCCAGGATCAGCGGGAAGTTGAACGGGGTGATCGCGGCGACCACACCGAGCGGGCCCCGCCTGGTGTAGGCGAGGGCGTTCATCGGGGTGTCGCGGGTCGAGCCGTCCAGGGAGAAGGCCAGGGAGGCGAAGTACTCGTAGTCGTTGGCCGCGTTCGTGACGTCGACCGCGTGCGCCAGCGTGATCGGCTTGCCGACGTCCAGGCTCTCCAGCCGGGCGATCCGGTCCGCCTCCGCGCGGATCAGCTCCGCCACCCGGAGCAGGACACGGCCGCGCTCCCGGCCGCTCAGTGCGGACCACTGCCCGGCGTCGAAGGCCGTACGCGCGGCCCGGACGGCGGCGTCCACGTCGGCGGCGCCCGCCTCCGCGACGGTGGTGACGACCGCGCCCCGGGACGGATCGACCACCTCGGTCCGCGCTCCGTCCGCGGCCTCGCGCCACTGTCCCCCGATGAACAGTCGACCGGGGTCGATCTCGAAGGTGGTCATCACCACTCCTCAGCATCGTCGCCAAGATTTCAACAAACAGGATTCCTGTTGGTCCGCAGTCTCATTACAGACAGGTTTCCTGTCAATGGTCTACGCTCGGACGCATGGCCGGCACCCAGACAACCAAGGCAGCGTCCGCACCTCAGCCCCACAAGGCGCCCCCGTCCCTGCTCTACATGGTGAAACAGGTGGAGCTGGTCGTGCGATCCCACCTGGACGAGCTGGTCAGGCCGTCGGGGATCACCGCCCTGCAGTACACGGCGCTCACCGTGCTGGAGCGGCACGACGGCCTGTCGGCCGCCCAACTGGCCCGGGACTCCTTCGTGACCGCCCAGTCCATCGCCGACCTGGTGCGCTCCCTGGAGGGGCGCGGCCTCATCCGCCGCGAACGCAATCCCCGCAACCGGCGCGAGCTGCTCATCCTGCTCACCGAGGAGGGGCGCGAGCTGCTCGACCGGCACGCCGGGCCGGTGCGGGAGCTGGAGGAGCGCATGGTGCGGGAGCTCACCGCGCACCAGACGGAGCAGCTGCGCGCAGCCCTCTCGAAGGCTTGGCACGCGCTGTCCTGAGCGCCCGGCGCACCCCTTCGCTCAAGGCGCGAAAAAACTCTGGCAGACTCGGTTGTAATTTCGAAGACATATGTCAATCGAACATGCTGGAATTCACCCCGTCGGGGGTAACTTGGCGGGGCGGGGAACTGCTGTGCGCTCCCCGGCCGTTGGAGGCTCCCGACCGGTGGAGCGGGTTGGAGGCGATGTCGTCGTGCTGGAGGAATCCGCGGCGGACACCCCGCATCTACGCGTCCGCGAGGACCGGGGATACACGGTGCTGGAGTTCCGCGGCGAGATCGACATCGTCGCGGCGACCGAGATCGCCCCGTACCTCGACGACGCGACCGGCGGTCCCGCACCCCGGATCGTGATCGACCTGACCCGGATCGAGTTCTTCGACTGCTCCGGGCTGCGCCTGCTGTACCGGGCACGCGGCCGGGTCCTCGACCACGGCGGCCATCTGCACCTCGTCTGCACCCATCGGCTCACCCTGCGGATCCTGCGGGCCACCGGGCTCCACCGGCTGCTGCCGCCCGCCACGACGCTGGACGCGGCCCTGGAACAGCCCGAGGCCACCTCCGGCACGTTATGACGGCGCTCGAAGCGCTACCCGCACTCCCTGTCCACGCGCGGCCCCGGTCTACTCACCGCGCGCCGCGTCGAACAGGGCGCTGACCGACTCACCGTTGTGAATACGGCGCACCGCCTCCGCGAGGGCGGGCGCGATGGACAGGATCCGCAGTTTGTCGGTGTGCTCCTCGGCGGGCACCGGCACGGTGTTGGTGCACACGATCTCCAGCACGTCGGGCTGCTCGCTGAGCCGCTTGAGGGCACCGGCCGCGAACAGGCCGTGCGTGCACGCCACCCGTATGGACCTCGGCTCCGACTCCCGCAGCCGGTCCAGGAGTTCCAGGACGGTACTGCCCTTGGCGATCTCGTCGTCGAGGACGATGACATCCCGCCCGGCGACCTCGCCGATCACGGTGCTGATGCTGACCCGGTCGTCGGCGTACCGCTGTTTCGCGCCCGCCGCCACCTGGGCGCCGATCATCCGGGCGAAGGCGGCGGCCTCCTTGGCGTTGCCGAGGTCCGGCGAGACCACGGTGGTGCGGGTGAGGTCGTAGCGGCGGAAGTGGGCGGCCAGCTCCCGGTGTGCGTGCAGGTGGTCCACGGGCATCGAGAAGAAGCCGTGCACCTGGGGCGAGTGCAGGGTCATGGCGAGGACGCGGTGCACGCCGGCCGCCGCCATGAGGTCCGCGACCAGGCGTCCGCCCAGGGATATGCGGGGCGCGTCCTTCTTGTCGGAGCGGGCGTAGGAGTAGTGCGGCATGACGACGGTGATCCGGCCCGCCGACGCCCCACGGGCCGCGTCGCACATCAGCAGCAGCTCGACGAGGTGCTCCTGCACGGGCCTGACCAGGGGCTGGACCAGGAAGACGTCCCGCTCCCGGCAGTTGGCCTGGAGCTGGACCTCCAGGCAGTCGTTGGCGAACCTGCTGACCCGGGTGGGGCTCAGGGGCACGCCGAGGTGGGCACAGACCTCGGCGGCCAGCTCGGGGTGGGCACTGCCGCTGAACACGGAGATGTCTCGCACGATCCGCTCCTCGCTGATCATGTCCGGCTGGGGCGGGAGTTCTCATGCTACGGACCGGGTCCCTTTTGCCCACCCTCAGAAGTGGACAGGGGTCCCACCGGGTCACTCGGAGTCACTCGGCCTCACCCGGAGCCCGTCGGGCACCGGGACGACCGCTCACCGCCGCCCGGACGCACCCCGGACCGCCCGAGGCGCCCAACCGGGTGGAGCGACCGGAACCGGGCCGGCCGCGGGAGAGGACGTCATGGGCCGGGGAGAGACCGGCCCAGGCGCCTATACGGCAGGCCAGAGCCGTCGACGGGATCCCCGGAGCCGCCACCGAGACGCCCGGGGCCGCCACCACCGGCCTTCCGGGGACCGCCGCTCACCTGCCCTCCCGGGGCCTCACCACCGACCCTCCCGGGACCGCCGCCGAACATCCCGGAGCCACACCACCGGCCTTCCCGGGTTCGTCACCGAGCTTCCCGGGGCCGCCGCGCGGTCGATCACCGGGGCGGCCGGTCAGCCGTGCAGCCCGAGCACCGGGCGACCGGTCAGCGGCGGCATCCGACCACCGGGTGGGCGGTCATCCGTGCCCGCACTGTCACAGCTTGTCAACAGTGCGGTCTGACAAGGGAATTGGCGGGCATCCGGACAGAAGGAAGGAGGGCTGTCCCCATGACGACTTCTCTCAAGCCCGACACGCCCACCAAGCGCCTCCCCCGGCGCATGCCCGGCTGGGCCAAGGTGCTCACCGCCGTCGTGGTCGTCCTCGTCGTGATGTTCGCCGGGATCCGGCTGAGCCTGCTGCCGGGACTGCGCGACTTCTTCGGCACCGAGACCCACGACCGCTCCGGCCCCGCCCTGCTGGAATCCATCCAGGACATGAGCCGTTACGACGCCGCCTCCGGCAACTTCCAGGTCGTCGTCGACCTGGAGAAGGACGCCAAGTACCTCCCCGACGCGATCCGCGGCACCCGCACCCTGTACGTCGGGGCGGGCACCGTGGACGCCTATGTCGACCTCGGCAAGGTCGGCGACAAGGACGTCACGGTCGACGGCGACCGCACCTCGGCCACGCTCCGGCTGCCGCACGCCCTGCTCGGCACCCCGGCGCTCGACCCGGAACGCTCCTACGCGGTCTCCAAGCAGCGCGGTCTCCTCGACCGCCTCGGCGACCTCTTCTCGGACAACCCGGGCGGCGAGCAGGCCGTGCAGAAGCTGGCGGTCAAGCACATCTCCGAGGCGGCGAAGGAGAGCGAACTGACCGCGCGCGCCGAGACCAACACCACCGCCATGCTCAAGGGGCTGCTGCGCTCGCTCGGCTTCGAGGAGGTGAAGGTGACGTTCGGCACCTGAGCCCGCAGAGCACGGGCATCGCACCGCATCCCTCCGCCGTTCGGGGGTAACCGCGCAGCACGCAGGGAAGTTGAAGACTGGAGGACCGGATGTCCCGTGCAGCCCTACGTCCGCTCGCCGTGTTCCGTCCGCGGGCCGGCCGGACCGAGGAGCCCGCCCCGCCCAAGAACGGGGCCGGGAAATCCGGCTCCGGACCGGGCCGCAAGCCCGGCTCGTCGAAGAAGGCGGCGCGCGCCGAGCGCCGCCCGTTGCCACTCCCGCTCCGGGCGCTGGCGATGCTGCTCGGCTTCGCGTTCATGGTGGCGTTCGCCGTCGTACTCGCCCGGCTCACCCTGGAGCCGTCGCCCGCCTCCGCGGCGCTGGTGCACTCCAACCTGCGTCCGGGCGACTCCCTGCGCGCCTACCTGGACCAGCCCGAACTGCGGGACGCGGTGAAGCAGATCGGCGGGAACGTGCTGCTCGGCGTGCCCTTCGGTGTTCTGGTGCCGGTGGTCGCGCCCCGGGCGCGCGGACTGCTGCGGGTGCTGCTGCTGACCGCGGGCGTCATGCTTCTGGTGGAGTTCGCGCAGGGCGCGCTGGTGACCGGACGCGCCTTCGACATCGACGACGTCATCCTCAACACCACGGGCGCCCTGATCGGGTACCTGCTCCTGGGACGCCGCGTGAGCCGCGCGGTGCACGCACGGGAACGACGCGTGTGACAGGGCGCGGGACAGGGAAGCGGACCGCCGTCAGCGCGGGGTCCAGGTGTACTTGTCCCCGCCCACCCAGCGCACGACGTCGGGATCGTCGAGGTCGTGGACCGTGATGCCGAACGCGGCGGCTATCTCGAGGACATCGGTGACGTGCCTCGCCTCGCCGACCACTTCGGAGTCGATTTCCACGATGCGGAACGGCACGGTGCTCGGCTGCACCCCGAGCACCATGATCCGCGGGTGGGATATACGCAGGCTCGCGATTTCGGTCATGACATCGAGGGTAGATCGGAACCTCTCCGTACGAATCATCCGATTTCCCCCGAGTGGAGGGCGGACCGTTCCGCCCGTGGTGCGGTCAGCCCGTGGTGCGGTCCGCGCGCGGGTGGGGAACTCTGGAGCCAGGAGGTGGCGATGGATCCCGTCGAGGCCCTGGACCGGATCGCTTTCCTGCTGGAGCGGTCCCTGGCACCGACCTACCGCGTACGCGCCTTCCGCACCGCGGCCCGTGTGCTGGCTCCGCTGCCCGCGGCGGAGATCGGGGAGCGGGCTGCCGCCGGCACGCTGGAGTCCCTGAAGGGTGTGGGCCCCAAGACCGCCCAGGTGGTGCGCGAGGCGCTCGCCGGGCAGCTGCCCTCCTACCTGGAGCAGCTGGAGGGCGAGGCCGGACGGCCGCTCACGGACGGCGCGGGGGCCCGGCTGCGGGCGCTGCTGCGCGGCGACTGCCATCTCCACTCCGACTGGTCCGACGGCGGCAGTCCCATCGAGGAGATGGGCCGGGCGGCCGCCGCGCTCGGCCACGAGTGGGCCGTGCTCACCGACCACTCACCGCGCCTGACGGTGGCCCGCGGGCTGTCCCCGGAGCGGCTGCGCCGGCAGCTGGAGGTGGTCGAGGAGCTCAACACGGCCTGGGCGCCGTTCCGGCTGCTGACCGGCATCGAGTGCGACATCCTCGACGACGGGTCGCTGGACCAGGAGCCGGAGCTCCTGGAGCGGCTCGACGTGGTGGTCGTGTCCGTGCACTCCAAGCTGCGCATGGAGTCCCGGGCGATGACCCGCCGCATGGTGAACGCGGTCCGCGATCCGCACGCCGACATCCTCGGCCACTGCACCGGGCGGCTGGTCACCGGGAAGGGGCGGCCGGAGTCGGAGTTCGACGCGGACGAGCTGTTCGCCGCGTGCGCCGAATCGGGTACGGCCGTCGAGATCAACAGCCGGCCCGAGCGGCTCGACCCCCCGCGCCGGCTGCTGCGCCGGGCCGTGGAGGCCGGCACGCTGTTCTCGGTCGACACCGACGCGCACGCCCCCGGCCAGCTGGACTGGCAGATCCTGGGCTGCGCGCGGGCCGAGGAGTGCGGGGTACCGGCGGAACGGATCGTGACCGCGTGGTCGCCGGCGGACCTGCTGGCCTGGACACGGGAGGGGCGGGTACCTGCGGGCGTGGCGGGTGCCTGAGGTGGCACCCGGGGGGCTCGAGGGAAAGGAACCCGTGATGAAGCGCGCTGCCGTGTTCGACGTCGACGGCACCCTGGTCGACACCAACCACCTGCATGTCACCACCTGGTGGGAAGCCTTCCGGCAGGCGGGCCACCGGGTACCGATGCACGCCGTGCACCGGGCGGTCGGACTGGGCTCCGACGACCTCGTCGCCCACCTGCTCGGCGAGGACCGGGACAAGGACGAGGACGCCGGACTCAGCGCCGCCCACAAAGCCCTCTACGGGCAGTACTTCGACCGGCTGCCCGCGCTGCGGGACGCCGGCCGACTGCTGCGCAGGCTGCACGAGGACGGCTGGACGGTCGTGCTCGCCACCTCCGCGAGCGGGGCCGAGCTGTCCGCCCTGCGGCGCGCCATCGACGCCGACGACGTCATCGCCGCGACGGCGAGCGCGGACGACGTCGAGGAGGGCAAGCCCGCTGCGGAGCCCGTGGAACACGCGCTGGAGCTGGCCGGGGCGTCCGCCGAGCGGTCCGTGTTCGTCGGGGACACCGTGTGGGACATGCAGGCCGGCCGCCGGGCCGGGGTGCGCTGCGTGGGCGTGCTGTGCGGTGGCATCCCCCGCGCCGACCTGCTGGAGGCGGGCGCCGAAACCGTCTACGCCGACCCGGCCGAACTCCTGGCATACCTTTCGGACAGCCCGCTGGGCTGAGGCACGGCGGCCCGCGGCCGGAACGGGAAAGACATCTCCGGCGCCCGGGCGGGCACCCGCAGCGGATGACGTGGGTGAAGGCCGTACAACGCAGGACGCGCGCCCTGACAAGGGACACGCGCCAGGAGTCGACCCCTGACACCGCCGACCGCCCCGCGCACCCGGACAGGGCAGGCCCCACCGACCGCCCACCGGGCCCCACCGGGCCGGGGCCGGGCCCCGGCGAACGGCAAGCAGGCACCGCCGGGCCGCACACAGGCGAGCCGGAGGCAGGCACCGCCGGGCCGCAGGCAGGCGGGCCGGAGGCAGGCACCACCGAGTCGCAGGCAGGCACCGCCGGGCTGCACACAGGTGGACCGGAGGCAGGCACCACCGAGTCGCAGGCGAGCAGCATCGGATCGCCTGCAAGCACCACCAGGCCAGAAGCAGTCGTCACCGGGCCGCAGGCAGGCGGACCGGAGGCAGGTATTACCGAGCCGGAGGCAGGCACCAGCGGGCCACAGGCAAGCGACGAGCCGAAGGCAGGCACCGGTGGGCCGCACACAGGCACCGCCGGGCCGCAGGCAGGCGGACCGGAGGCAGGCACCACCGAGCCGCAGGCAACGACCACCCGGCCGCAGGCGGGCACCACCCGGCCTCAAGCAGGCACCACCGAGCCTCAGGCAGGCACCACCGAGCCGCGGGCGAGCACCAGTGGGCCGCAGGCCAGTGCTGCTGGGCCGCAGGCCGGCGGCGCAGGGTTCGTCGTCGGGTGGGGGGTCGTCAGTGCCGGGCGGGCTGTCCGGCGGGATGTCGGGGGTGCCGTGAGGGCTGTGCGGGCGGCCTGGCGGGGGCCCGGGCGTGAGCGGGATCTGGTGGTGCAGTCGCTCAAGGCGGCCGGGGCCGCGCTGCTGGCCTGGGTCGTCGCGCGGAACCTGCTGGGGGATCCGATGGCGCTGATGGCGCCCTGGGTGGCGTTGGTTCTGGTGCAGGCCACCGTCTTCGGGTCGCTGCGGCAGGCCGGCCAGCAGTGCACGGCGATCTGCGCGGGCACGCTGTGCGCCTCGGCGGCGCAGGCGGTCACCGGCGACCCGCTGGGCGCCCTCGCGCTGTCCGTGCCGCCGCTGATGCTGCTCGCGAACTGGCCCCGCTTCGGCGACCAGGGCATCTACGCGGCGACCACGGCCGTCTTCACGCTCGCCTCGGGCACGGTCTCGGCGTCGGCGGTGGGGCACCGGGTGGGGCAGACGGTGCTGGGCGCGGTGATCGGGGTCGCGGTCAACGCGCTCGTGCTGCCACCGGTCCATCTGCGGGACGTGCGCGAGAACCTGACGGCCCTGGCGCGGGAGGCCGGTGAGGTGCTGCACGCGATCGCCGCCGGGCTCCGGGACGGGGAGTGGGACGCGGAGACGGCCGGCGAGTGGTCACGCGCCGCCGCCCGGCTCGAACGGCGGCGCGACGGGCTGCGCTCGGCACGGGACTGGAGCCGCGAGAGCCTGCGCCTGACCGCCGGCCCGCTGCGCGGACTGCGCCGGGGCCCGCTCGAGGCGCCGCCGGAGACGGACGACGACCACTGGAGCCGCGTGTCCGCTCATGTCACGGCCCTCACCCGCGCCCTCGCCGTCGCGGCGGACGGTGACCGGACGCCCGGCCCGCCGGAAGCGGCGGTACTGCGGGACTACGCCCGGCTGCTGGACCTCGTCGGCGATGCCTGCAAGGAAACCGCGGCGGTCCGGCCCCCGGGACCGGACTCCGGGCGCGAGGCGGAGATGCAGGAGCTGCGGGGCCGCCTGCAGGACAGTCTTCGCGACCACGCCGGCGACGGCTCACCGCACACGGCCGTGCTGGGAACGCTGCTGTTGCAGGTGGAGAACCTCTGGGTGGAGCTCATACCGCCCCCTCAGGACGGGTGACGCACATCACCGCGCGGGGCGGCAGGCCCGGGAACACCCATAAGAAGTTCTCCGTTGAACCATTCGTGGGTGTGGATGGGACAGTGTCCCCGGGCCTCACCTTCTGCCCACAGGGACGATCGTCCGGCTGAAGCCCTGTGGAGCGTTTCGCCGAGAGGCGACCGCCGTCCGCGCCCACGCACAGACCAGCCCCGACCGTGATTCCCCCGTCCGGTCGGGGCTTCCCCCTGTCCAGGGCTCCGCCACTCGCCCCGGACACTTGACTTCGAGCGCACTTCAATTCGTAGCGTCTCGGACATGAGCACTGCACAGCACAAGATCGGTTCAGGGTTCGACGCCCACAGCACCGCCGACGACGTCCTCGCCGGCATCGACCTGAGCGGACAGCTCGCGATCGTCACCGGCGGCTACTCCGGGCTGGGGCTGGAGACCACCCGCTCGCTCACCAGGGCCGGCGCCCGCGTCGTCGTGCCCGCCCGCCGCCCCGACACCGCCCGGAAGGCCCTGGACGGCCTCGACGGCGTCGAGGTGGACGAACTGGACCTCGCCGACCTGGACAGCGTGCACGGCTTCGCCGACCGTTTCCTCGCCTCCCGCCGCACCGTCGACCTCTTCATCGGCAACGCCGGCGTGATGGCCTGCCCCGAGACCCGCGTCGGGCCCGGCTGGGAGGCGCAGTTCGCGACCAACCACCTCGGCCACTTCGCGCTCGTGAACCGGCTGTGGTCCGCGATCGAGCCCGGCGGGGCCCGCGTGGTCTCCGTGTCCTCGCGCGGCCACCACTTCTCCGGCGTGCGCTGGGACGACGTCCACTGGCAGCGGGGCTACGACAAGTGGGAGGCCTACGGCCAGGCGAAGACCGCGAACGCGCTGTTCGCCGTCCACCTCGACCGGCTGGCCCGGGACCGGGGTGTACGGGCCTTCTCGCTGCACCCCGGCGGCATCATCACGCCCCTTCAGCGGCACATCCCCATGGAGGAGATGGTCGAGCGCGGCTGGATCGACGAGGACGGCAACGTGATCGACCAGGCGGGCTTCAAGACCCCCGAGCAAGGCGCGGCCACCCAGGTCTGGGCGGCGACCTCGCCGCAGCTGGCCGGGCTGGGCGGCCTCTACCTGGAGGACTGCGACGTCGCCGAGCCCGCCGTCGACGGAGACGTACGCGCCGGCGTCAGGGACTGGGCGACGGACCCCGAGCAGGCCGCCCGCCTGTGGGAACTGTCCGCCGAGCTGACGGGTGTGAACGCGTTCTCCTCCCGGGGATAGGCCCGCTCACTCTCCCGCCGCGAACTTCCGCAGGTCGGCGGTGAGCCGGTCGGCGTGGGTCGCGAAGAGGCCGTGACCGGCGTCCTCGTACACCTCCAGGGTGGAGTTCGGGGCGAGGGCGGCGGCGCGGCGGCCCGTCAGGTCGAGGGGCGCGGAGGTGTCGTGGGTGCCGTGCACGACGAGCACGGGCAGATCCAGCGCGGCCAGTTCGGGGGCGACGTCGAGTGCGGCGATCAGCTCGCCGATGGCGACGCCGGCCCGTGCCGTCGAGCCGTGACAGCGCCGGATCATGGTCTCGACGTACGCCTCGGAGAGCTCGTTGCCCGGCCGGTCCAGGGCGAAGAAGGCGTGCGCGCCGTCGGCGAAGAACGCGGAGCGGTCGCGCCGGAAGGCCTCGACGCCGGCCAGCAGCAGTTCCGGGTCGACGCCCCCGGGATGGTTCGCCGACCGGGCGGGTCCGGGCGTCATGCCGGCGACGAGCGCCACCCGGGCCACCCGGTCGGTGCCGTGCCGGGTCAGACAGCGGACGATCTCCGCGGTGCCGACCGAGTGCCCCACGAGAGTCACCTCCCGCAGATCGAGGTGGTCCAGGAGGCCCTGGACGTCGTCGGCGAGGCCGTCCAGGTCGAAGCCGCCCCACACGTCGTCGGAGCGCCCGTGGCCGCGCCGGTCGAAGCCCACGCAGCGGTGGCCCTCCCGTGCCAGCGGCAGCATCTGGTACTCCCACATCTCGGTCCCGAAGTACAGGCTGTTCACGAAGACGAGCACGGGCCCGTCGGCGGGACCGTAGTCGACGTGGTGCAGCCGGGCGCCGTCGACGGGGCTCGTGAAGTACGGCATGGGACGTCCTCCTGAAGTCCTCGGACGCTGAAGTCCTCGGATGCGGTGAGCGGGTACGTCGTCCATGCTTGCGGCCCGGCCGCCGGGCGTCGATTACCTCCGGGGTCATGCCGCGCGCGAGCCGCCGACCGTGCGGTCGCCTCCGGCCGTACGGCAGCCGTCACGCGGGCGGCCGCGGTCGGTCGGGCGGGCGGCCGCGGTCGGGCGGAGGGTCGCGGTCGGGCGGAGGGTCGCGGTCGGGCGGAGGGTCGCGGTCAACCAAGCCAAGGGGTCGCCGTCCGGTGGGCGGTTCGTCCTCGTGGGATTCGGTCGGCTGTTCGTCGAGGTTCTGGCGTTGTGGGGCCACCGTGCACTTCGGGTCCTGTACCGAGCCGGTTCCGGCGGCGAACACCCCGAAGGGGGTGCAGGCGGAGCCGGTGAGGAGGGCGAGGCCGCAGGCGGCGGCTGCGGCTGCCGATAGAGCACCTGGTGGTGGCGGGCCGAACCGGTGATGAGCTGGAGGGGGCCGGCCGGGCCCTTGGGGCACAGCCGGCCACGGCTCACAGGCGAGGCGGGGTCGCCCTCGATCTGCACGACCCGGTCGTCCTTCACATGGACCTGTCGGCCGCAGCCGACGGCACAGTACGGGCAGACGGCCGGTACGACGCGGTCGGCGGTCTCGGTGCGGGGGCGCAGCCGCGCGGTGTGCGCGGACCTGGCCGCGCTTCCCCGGGCGGTGCGGTCGGTCCCGGTGAGCCGGCCGTGGACGGGCCATCGGCGGATCCGGTCGGCCATGCCCATGGGGAGCTGCTCAGGCGGACGGCTCGTCGGGCACGGGATGGTCGGACTGACTGATGTCCTCGCGGGGTGCGCCCTGCCGACCGGTGCCCGACTCATCGGTGTCGGGAACGTCAGCAGGCTCGGGGACGTCCTCCGAGGCCTCGCCGGACGGCTCTGAGCCGCCGATGTCCCAGGGGTCCTCTCCCTGGCTGGCCTGCTGGTCCGGCAGCTCGCGCGGGATCGGCGCGCCGTTCCCGCCGGGGCCTTCCGGGTGCTGTGCGGCCACGACGTCCTCCCATCGCCGTCGCGCCGCGCCGGGCGCGGGCGACATCCCGGACGCCGGTCGTCCGGGTGAAGGGGCGAGTACCTCTCCGGTGATCAGCGAAACGTGAACGCGCGATCGGGTCTGACGAGCCGTGCCGGGGGTGGTGCGTGGGGTCAGCGTGGGGCTCGGTCCCTCAGGACCGTTCGCCAGGCGGGGGCCGGGCCGGTGGGTGCGGGCTCGGGGCGCCGGCCGCCGCGGGCGAAGAAGTCGGCGAGGGGCAGGATCGCCGCGCCGACGGTGACCGCGTCGGGGCCGAGCCGTCCCAGCTCGACGGTGACCTTCTGCGCGGGGTGCCGCAACGCGTACGCGGTGGCGTGGCGGCGTACGGCGGGCAGGAAGCGGGCGCCGAGCTGAAGTCCGGCCCAGCCGCCGATGAGGATGCGCTCGGGCTGGAAGAGGTTGATCAGGTCGGAGAGGCCGGCGCCCAGGTACTCGGCCGTCTCCTCCAGGACCTCGAGCGCCACGGGATCGGCGGCCTCGGCGCCCGCGGGCGGGTACGCGGCGCTCAGCATCGCCGTCAGCGCGGTCTCCTCGTCCACGCCCTGGGGCGGTCGGCCGCCCTGCTCGCGCCAGCGTTCCAGCAGCGCCTCGGCGCCCGCGTACGCCTCCAGACAGCCGAGCGCGCCGCAGCGGCAGCGCCGCCCGCGCACCCGCACGGTCAGATGCCCCCATTCGACGGCCCGGCCGTGCTCCACCTCGGGAGTGACCAGGCACGCGCCGACGCCGGACCCGAAGAGGACGACGACCGCGCTGTGCGCACCGCGCCCGCCGCCGAACCACATCTCGGCCTGGCCGAGGGTCTTGGCGCCGTTGTCGATGAAGTACGGGACGGTCTCGGGGAGCGTGGACCCCTCACGGAGGAGCGCCTCCAGCGGAACCGCGTCCCAGCCGATCGTCTGGCCGTGCACCACGGCACCCTGCTCGGGGGTGTGCTCGATGATGCCGGGGACGCCGATCCCGACTCCGAGCAGCTGTTCGGGGCCGATGCCCGCCACGTCCAGCACTTCGGCGACGCCGTCCCGGATGTGCCCGACGATTCCGTCGACCTCGTACCGCAGCTGCTCCAAGGGCCTTTCCACCCGCGCGAGTTCGGTGAGGGTGAGGTCGAACAGCTCGATCCGCACCCGGGTCTCACCGACGTCCACGCCGATCATGTGACCGCTGGCGGGGACCACCTCCAGCAGGATGCGGGGGCGGCCGCCGTCGGAGTCGACGCTGCCGGCCTCCTCCACCAGCCCGTCGGCGATCAGGTCGCCGACGACGTTGCTGACCGAGCCGGAACTCAGGCCGGTGGCCGGGCCCAGTTCGAAGCGGCTGAGGGGTCCGTCGACGTAGAGCCTTTGCAGCACGGCCGTACGGTTGGCCCGCCTGAGATCGCGTACCGTGCGTCCGTTCCGCCCCGTCATGTCGCTCCCTTTCACACCCTGCCCGACCTGCAACATACCCCTGCGGGCGGTCGTAGCGCGACATTCCTCCAACCCTTAGTTCACGATGTGAGCTAAGAGACGCCCGCGGCCTCGATCTCGCGCAGCGCCGCGAGGAGCTCCGGTGCGACCACCTCGCCCAGCCAGCGGTCGTGCTCCGCGCCGGACGCCCGGGGGACCGTCTCGGTGAGCATGATCAGGTAGAGGTAGGCGCGGTACAGGGCCAGACGCAGCCTGGCGGACGCGTCGAACGCGGCACGACCCCCGGCCGCGCGATAGCCCGCCAGGAACGGCTCGTCCGTCCTGATGTCCCCCAGCAGCGCCAGCGAGACGAAGTCCGCGAGGGGATCGCCCCAGAGCATGCGCTCGCCGTCGATCAGGCCCCCGATCCGGGCGCTCCCGCCGGTGCGGTCGACCAGTATGTTGCCCGGCCACAGATCGAAGTGGACCAGCGCCGCGACGGTGACCTCGTCGAGCGCGTCGTACGCGGTCCGGGCGACGGCGGCCACCTCGTCGGCGGGCCGGGGCAGTGCGGCGCCGTAGCGGCGGGCGTCGGCGAGGACCGCGTCGAGCATTCCCGTGAACGCGGTGCGCCAGTCGGGGGCGAGCGGGCCGAGCGCGCCGGAGGGGTAGCCGAAGCCCGGCCCGGTCACCCGGTGCAGCCGGGCCACCTGCTCCCCCAACTTCCCGCGCAGTCCGGCTTGTTCGGCAGCCCCCAGGGAGCCGTCCCAGGGGTCGCCCGGGCACACCGTCATCAGCAGCCACCGCCCGTCGAGGGCCACGACCCGCGGCGCCGGCACCTCGGCCTCGGCCGCGCCGCGGCAGAACTCCGCCTCCGCGAACAGCAGTCGGCGCTCATGGCTGAGGCCCGGCGCGGTGGGCGCGACCTTCAGTACGTAGTGGCCGCCGCCCGTGAGGCGAAGCTCCTCGACGGTGTTGTACGTGCCCCCGCCGAGCGGACTCACCCGGGCCAGCCGGCCGGGCGGGATGCCCGCCGTATCCAGTACGTCGCGCGCCCGTTCCCAGGAGTCCGTCACCCCGCCCGTCCTTCCTTCCGGTCAGCGGCCGCGTACACGTCCTCGACGTAACGGCCGTCCCCGATCGGTGCGTTCAGCCACGCTTCGGCCGCCGAGTCGTCGGCGCCCGGCGTGCGGTCCCGGTACAGGGTACGGAACAACTCCCCGACGCCCGACGCCATCCGCGAACCGTCGCCGCACACGCACACCCGGGCTCCGGCGACCGGCAGCCGCCGCCTGCGGTGGTCATTAGTCTGGCCCGATGACCCCCACCCCGACCGCGCTGTCCATCGCCCTGGACGAGACCTCGGAGCCCGTGCTGCGCCCGCTGCCCGGGGAGGTGGCGGCACTCCTGGACGAGGTCGGTGCGCCGCCCCGGCTGGTCGCTCACCTCCGGGCGGTCCACGATGTCGCGGCCCGGCTCCTCGACTGGGCCGGACGGCACTGTCCGGCGCTGGCCCTGGACCGGGAGGCGGTGCTGTTCGGCGCGGCCACGCACGACATCGGCAAGACCCTGCACCCCGACGAGCTGTCCGGCCCCGGCGCCCGGCACGAGGAGGCCGGGCGGCAGCTCCTGCTGGCCCACGGGGTGCGTCCCGAGGCGGCGCGGTTCGCCGGGACGCACGCCTCCTGGGGGAGGCCGGGCGCGGAGGTGGAGGATCTGCTGGTGAGCCTGGCCGACAAGGTGTGGAAGAACAAGCGGGTGGCCGACCTGGAGGATCTGCTGGTGGCCGAGCTGTCGCGGGCGGGCGGGCGGCCCGTCTGGCAGGAGTTCCTGGACCTGGACGAGTTCCTCACCGGTCTCGGCGAGGGCGCGGACCTGCGGCTGGCCTGGCAGGCGGCGCACCCCGTCCATGGATGAGAAGGCCGAGCGGGACGCCGTGGTGTGGCGCAATCGCGCGCTGCGTCTTCGACGGGCCTCCGTGCCGGGGGCGCGGGCAACCGCACGGAACCGGTCGCCCGCGCCTGCGCGCCGGATGTACTGACGCGGGGGCCCGGCCACCCACGCCCGTCCCGATCACCGTTCCGCCGTCTCCGCCGTGTCCGCCGTGTCCGCCGTGTCCGCCGTGTCCGCCGTGTCCGCCATGAAGCTTTACCTCGCGTCACGCACCCGGTGTCCTCTCCGGGTGCTGGGAACAATTCAGGTGGGCTTGCGGACAGTTACGGTTCGCAAGACGACCGGTCGACGCAGCCTCTCGTCCGTCGCGTGTGGCGAGGTGCTGAAGAAACGTTCGAGGCCGCGCGGTACGGGGAACTGAACTGTCAATGCAAGAAGAAGTACGTGAACGTGCGGCGCCGCTGGTGCGCCTGGTCCGGCGCCATCGGGAACCCGTCGTCGTCCAGGCACTGCGGTCCGCCGCGGCGGCGACGGTCGCCTATGTCATCGCCCTGCGCCTCAGCCCCGAAGCACTGCCGCTCACCGCGCCGCTGACCGCGTTGCTCGTCGTACAGGTCACCCTGTACGCGACCCTCACCAACGGTATCCGCCGGGTGAACGCGGTGGTGGCCGGTGTGCTCGTGGCCATCGCCTTCAGCCTCCTGGTGGGCCTGACCTGGTGGAGCCTCGCCCTGCTGATCCTGGCCGCGCTGGGCGTCGGGCATCTGGTGCGGGTCGACGAGTACGTCCCCGAGGTGGCGATCAGCGCCATGCTGGTGCTGGGGGTGACCACGGTCGGTGACACGGCGTGGGCGCGGGTGGTGGAGACGCTGATCGGCGCTTTCGTCGGGCTCGGCTGCAACCTGCTGCTGCCGCCCCCGGTATGGGTGGAGGAGGCGGGCGAGTCGATCGAGGGGCTGGCCCGCCGGCTGCGGCGGCTGATGCTGCGCATCGGCGAGGAGGCCGCCGGGCGTACCCCGGTGGAGCAGGCGGCCGCCCGGCTGCACGAGGCCCGCCGTCTGGACCACGCCATCGTCGAGGTGGACGCGGCCCTGCGGCAGGCCGAGGACAGTCTGCGGCTCAATCCACGCGTGCGTGAGGGGCTGCTGCACCGGGTGGTGCTGCGCACCGGTCTGGACACGCTGGAGATCTGCACGGTGGTCCTGCGGGTGCTCGCCCGGACCCTCACCGACCTCGCCAAGGAGCGCGACCCGCATCCGCTGTTCCCGCCCGGGACCGGCGAGACCGTGGAACGGCTGCTGTCCGAGATCGCCGACGCCGTGGTCAGCTTCGCGGTGCTGGTCACCACGAGCGTCAGCCTCAACGCGGACGCCGCCGAGGCGCGGCTCACCGCCGAACTGAGACAGGCCGCGGCCACCCGCGACAAGCTCGCCCAGCTACTGCTGGAGCAGCTCCAGCACGACGCCCGTCAGTGGCATCTGCACGGCGCGGTACTGACCGAGGTCAACCGGATCCTCGACGAACTGGACACCGAGCACCGCTCCCGCCGCCTCCTGGAGGACCTGGACCGCGTGTCAGGGGAGCAGCGCGCCCGCATGCCACGTCTGACCCGGCTGCGCGAGCGCCTGGGCGTTCAGGAGCAGCTGTGGAGGAACCGTACGGGGTTCGGCCGACGGTCCCCCTGAGGGACCGACCGCGTACACCGACCGCGTACACCGAGGTCCGGCCGCGTACACCAAGGACAAGGCTGCCCCGGCTGCTCCGGCTGCTCCCACTGACCCGGCCGCCCCAGCTGCTCCAGTAGGACCACGGGCTCCGCTTTTGCGTTCGACAGCCCGTCCGGGTCAAGGTGGCTGTCACGACGGAGGCGTACGACGACCTGAGGTGCGGGCATGGGCAGTGGGACGGAAGCGGGGCGTCGGGGGTCCCCCCGGCCCGGGCGAGGCCGGGAGCTCGGCGGAGGCTGGAGCAGGCGCCGCTTCGTCGAGGTGCTCGGCGGCGCGGCCGCCGCGTCGGCGCTCGCCGGGTGCGGCGGCGGAGGCGAGGGCGGCGCGGCCGATGGCCAGGAAGCACCGCAGGCCGCGCCGCCCGGGCAGCCGTCGTCGTCGGCCGCTCCGGAGGCCTCCAGGAGTTCCTCCGGCCCGCGCCCCCTCTACCTGGGCACCTACACCTCCGCCGAGGGCGGCGGGAAGGGCATCGGCGTCGCCTCGTACGACCCCGCCTCGGGGCGGATCACCGGCCGGGGCACCATCACCGGCGTCCAGGACCCGTCGTATCTCGCGGTGCACCCGGACGGCGGAACGCTGTACGCGGTGAACGAGCGTGAGCGCGGCGCCGTGACCGCCGTAAGGCTGTCCGACGAGAAGGTGCTGGGCAGCCGGCCCACGGGCGGGGCCCACACCTGCCACCTGTCGGTCCATCCGGGCGGGCGGTGGCTGCTGAGCGCCGACTACGGCTCGGGCAGCGTGGCCGTGCACCCGATCGACGCCTCGGGGGCGCTCGGTGAGCGCACCGACATGGTGACGCACAGCCGTCCGGCGCCCCGGTCGGGCCAACAAGGGCCGCACGCCCACCAGTTCATCACGGCTCCGGACGGCGGCCACGTCCTGGCCGTCGACTTCGGCACGGACACGGTGTACAGCTACCGCCTGGACGAGAAGGCCGGGACGCTCACCGAGGTCGCGCAGGCGCACACCCGGGCGGGCGCCGGTCCGCGCCACCTCACGTTCCATCCCGGCGGCCGGTACGCCTACCTCGCCGACGAGGCCGACGACACGGTCACGGTCTGCGGCTACGATCCGTCGAGCGGCCGGCTGACGATCGGGCGGCCGCAGTCCACGGGAGCGAAGGCGGACACCAACTACCCGGCGCAGTCGGCGGTCACGCCGGACGGGGCGTACGCCTTCCTCGCCAACCGCGGCGACAACACCCTCGCGCGCTACGCGGTGGAGGCTGACGGGGCCCGGCTGCGGCTGCTCGGCACGGTGCCGGTGGAGGGCGACTTCCCGCGGCAGATCGCCCTCTCGCCGGACGGCGGTCTGCTGTTCGCCGCCAACCAGCGGTCCGGCACGGTCAGTGTCTTCCGGGTGGACGGCGCGAGCGGTGAGCTGCGGCTCGCGGGCGAGCCGTTCGCGTCACCCGTCGCCGTCTGTGCGCTGCCGTTGTAGGGCCCGGGGGCAGGATGCGGCGGCCGCCTGGGTGAGCAGGACGTGCATGCGCTCGGTGAGCTGACCGACGTCGTCGGCGGGGGCGTGGAAGGGCAGGCGTACGTCGCCGTGGGCGCGGGCGCGCTCGATGCGCAGCGTCAGTCCGTGCCGGTCGACGG
Organism: Streptomyces sp. NPDC060000; assembly: GCF_042737375.1. NCBI lineage: Bacteria > Bacillati > Actinomycetota > Actinomycetes > Kitasatosporales > Streptomycetaceae > Streptomyces > Streptomyces sp. NPDC060000. The sequence continues at coordinate 59,482 of NZ_JBHWUU010000033.1, read as the reverse complement.
CGAGCGGCTGTACGCGGACGGCGCCGTGCAGGCTGTCCCGTCGGACGAGCCGGGTGAGCCGCTCCACCGCGTCGGGGTGGGCGTCGGCGAGATGCGTGAGCAGGTGCGCCTCGGCGGTGGCGAGCGGGTCGGGTGCGGCCGCGGTGAACTCCTCGAGGCCGACGACGACCGCGCCGGTGGGCTCCTTCAGCACGACGCGGGTGGCGTGGAAGGCGAGGTGTCCTTCCGCGGGGGTGAACCAGCCGGCGAGCCAGAGCCGGGCGCGGATACGGCCTCGTACGGGAACCGGTGCCACGTCCGCGAACTCCAGCACGGCGGACGGCTCGCCGCGGGGCGCGCAGATCGCCGCCGTGAGCAGGGCGCTGTCCTCGGGCACATGCAGGATCACCCGGCCGTCCTCGTCGACGCTGTGCGCCCCGACGAACTCCTCGCGCCCGCCGTCCGCGGTCACCGCGCAGGACCACGAGGCCGCGAGTACCGATCGGGCCCGTTCGGCGGTGGCGGGCACGGCAGCCCAGCCCTGGTCGTCACCCATCCTGAATCTCCTTAGGTAAGCCTTGCCTAATTTATCGGAGATCGGAGGCCGCGCCAACCACCGTGGCCGCAGCCGTCCGGCTCGGGCATCAGCCGCCATCCCTCGGGGGTGAAGGTGAAGGTGTCGTCGAGGAGGCCCTCCTCTCCGGAGCGCACGGCGAGCAGGACCGGCTCCGCCCGCTTCGGGGGCCACTCCCCCTCCGGCTCGGTGCCGTTGTAGAGGTGGAACCACACCACGGGCTCCGCGAGATCGGGCCCGAAGTAGCCGAGCGTCTTGCCGTAGGACGGGTTCGTCTCGCCCAGCAGCAGGGCCGGCTCCCCGAATTCCGCTGTCACGTCCGACCAGGTGCGGTTCTCGGCCGCCCAGGCGTGCGCCCGGTCACGCACCCGCGCGTGGACGTCCGCCCCGAGGACACGGTCCGGCGCCAGCCAGCCGCGCCTGCGCGCGAACTCCGCGTACACCGACGCCAGATCGTCCGCGTCGACCCTGCGGCCGGGTGACATGTCCCGGAAGACCCCCCTCAGTCCGGTATTCCTTCCGGAACGGTCGAGCCAGTCCCGCCACTGCTCCCGCCACGCTTCGGTGTCGCGCTCGACGAAGGCCAGGTTCCGCAAGGCGGCCCAAAGGGCACCCTCACCCCCGTACGTATCGAGCGCTCTCAGCATCGAGTTCACCTGCTCGACCAGGTGGGCGTGGATGTCGTCGGCGCTCGCGAGCGAGGGAGAAGTGGTCACGCACCATTCTCCCGCGCACGCCGGCGGTCGTTCGGAGAGGAGATCACCCCGGAGAAGCGATGACCCCCAGCAGCGCCCTCGCGCACAGCTCCCGCACCTGCTCCCGGGACAGGTCCGAGCCGCGCAGCCACTCCAGGCAGACCGCCGTCGTGAACGCCAGCCAGCCGCGCACCGCGAGTCGTACGTCGGGGCGCTCCTCGAAGACGGGGCCGAACTCGGGGTCGGCGCCGAGGGCCGCCAGCATCTGGTGTTCCTGTGCCGCGAGCGCCTGCTGGTAGACCTTCCGTACGGCCTGGTCGCCGGCCGCGTCCGCACGATGGAACGCGCGGTAGCCGTGCGCGTGGCTCTCGACGTACTCCAGGTAGGTGTCGAGACCGGACACGAGCTGTTCGCGGACCGGGACGCCGGGCACCGCCGCCGTCATGCGCAGCATCCGCTCGCTCTCGCGCTCGACGACCGCCGCGAAGAAGTCCCGCTTGGTGGGGAAGTAGTGGTACAGCAGTCCGCGGGAGACCCCGGCGATCTCGGCGACCTGCTCGATCCACACGTCGTCGTACGGGCTCTCCGAGAAGAGCCGCGCGCCGACCGACAGGAGCTGTTCCCTGCGCTCCTCGGTACTGAGTCGGCGCCGGGTGCGCTCCCCCTGGTTCGCGGCCATGCCCGCACCTTACTTGACGCCGGTTCAACAGCGGTACCAGACTGAGGCGCGCTATTGAACCCACGTACAACATGCTCAACCTGCCGCTGCATCGAGGGAGATCGCGTCATGGCGGAGACGACGGGGACAACGGGATCGACCAGGGCAGCGGGGCCGACGGGGAGCACGGCGACGCCCGGGCCGGCGGGGCCGACGACCGGGCACGTCCTGCCGAAGGGCTTCCGCAGCGCGGAGCTCGGCTGGCCCGAGCTGGAGCGAATACCGCATCCGCCGCACCGGCTCCCCCTGCTCGGCGACCTCCTGGGCGCGAGCCGGCACACGCCCCTCCAGGACTCCCTGCGCTACGCCGAGGAGTTGGGGCCGGTCTTCCGCCGCAAGGTGTTCAACAGGGAGTTCGTGTTCGTGGGGGGTGCCGGGCTTGCCGCCGACATGGCGGACGAGACCCGGTTCGCCAAGCATGTGGGGCTCGGCATCGCCAATCTGCGGCCGGTCGTCGGGGACGCCCTGTTCACGGCGTACAACCACGAACCGAACTGGCAGCTGGCGCACGACGTCCTGGCCCCGGGGTTCAGCCGCGAGGCCATGGCGGCCTACCACCCGATGATGCTGGACGTGGCGGAGCGGCTCACCGGCCACTGGGACCGGGAGCTGGCCGCGGGCCGGGCGGTGGACGTGCCGGGCGACATGACCAAGCTGACCCTGGAGACGATCGCGCGCACCGGCTTCGGGCACGACTTCGGGTCCTTCGAGCGGGCCAGGCCGCACCCCTTCGTGACGGCGATGGTGGGCACCCTCACCTACGCGCAGCGCCTCAACACGGTCCCCTCCCCCGCCCTGCTGCGCCGGGCCTCGCGCCGCAACGAGGCCGACATCGCCTACCTCAACCGCACGGTCGACGACCTGGTGCGGGCCCGCCGCGAAGCGGGCGGCGGGGACGGCGACCTGCTCGACCGGATGCTCGACACCGCGCACCCGGCGACCGGCGAACGGCTGTCGGCGCAGAACGTGCGGCGTCAGGTCGTCACCTTCCTGGTCGCCGGACACGAGACCACCTCGGGCGCGCTCTCCTTCGCCCTGCACTACCTCTCCCTCGACCCCCGCATCGCGGCCCGCGCCCGTGCCGAGGTGGACCGGGTGTGGGGGGACACGGCCGTGCCGGGGTACGAACAGGTCGCCAAGCTGCGTTACGTCCGCCGGGTCCTCGACGAGGCGCTGCGGCTGTGGCCGACGGCGCCCGCGTTCGCGCGCGAGGCCCGGGCGGACACCGTGCTGGGCGGGGAGCACCCGATGCGGCGGGGCGGCTGGGCGCTGGTCCTGACGGCCATGCTGCACCGGGATCCCGGGGCATGGGGTCCTGACGCCGAACGGTTCGACCCGGACCGCTTCGAAGCGGCGGCCGTCCGCGCGCGTGCCCCGCACACCTACAAGCCGTTCGGCACCGGGGCGCGGGCCTGCATCGGACGGCAGTTCGCGCTGCACGAGGCCACGCTGGTGCTCGGGCTGCTGCTGCGCCGCTACGAGCTGCGGCCCGACCCGGCGTACCGGCTGCGGGTCACGGAGCGGCTGACGCTGATGCCGGAAGGGCTGCGGATGCACCTGGAACGGCGGGCCCCGGTGGCCGGCGGGCCGTTCGCCGAGGAGACGCGGACGCCGGACTCAGAGGCGCGCTGTCCAGTGCGCGGGGCGGGCGACTGACTCCGGCAGCCCGGTGCCCGCGCTCCCCCGGGCCGCGTTGAGCTGCGGCTGGGTCAGGAAGAACGCGCCGGTCAGGTCGGCGTCGGTGAGATCGGTGTCGCGCAGGTCCGCGCCGATGAGGTCCGCCTCGCGCAGATCCGCGCCGGCGAGGTCGGCGGCGATCAGACAGGCGCCGCGCAGGTTCGCGCCCCGCAGGTCGGCGCCCCGGAGACGGGCACCCATCAGATCGGCGCCCCGGCGCTCCTTCTTGCGTCCGCGGACACCGGCCCGGACCAGTTCGCTGGTCTTCAGCAGCAGCACGTTGACGTCCTGGCGGTGCGCAGGGACGTCCAGGGCGGCCAGCTCGTCCGGGGTCAGCCGGGTGAGTCCCTCGGTCTTCGCCAGGCTCCGGCGCAGGTCGCCGTGGACCGGGCGGGCGGCGGGCAGGCCGAGCGCCTCGGTGAGGTACCAGAGGAGTTCGTGCAACTGCCGGACGACCGGGAAGACCTCGTTCATCCGGCGGGCTTCCTCGGGCGGAGCCGTACGCGGGTCCCGGCCGCCGAAGGTGAGCTGCGAGACCTTCTGCCCGGCGCCGAAGCAGTCGTAGACCGTGCAGCCGGTGAAGCCGGACTGCCGCAGCCGCGCGTGGATGCCGCAGCGGTGGTCCTCGCCGAGGTTGGGGCACGCCCGGCCCGCGGGCTTGTCGATCGCGAAGTCCGCGGAGCGGGCGAAGGGCAGGGCCACGCAGCACAGGCCGAAACAGTTCCCGCAGTCGCCGCGCAGTCCGGTCCGGTCCGCCGTCTTGTCTCCCATGCCCTCCACCCTACTGACCTGCCGGGCTACCGGTTGAACAGCTCGAACGCCACGGCCGGTCTGCCGCCGAACCGCTCGCCCGCCGACTTCGCCACCCCGGTCAGGAATCCCCGTACGTAGCTCTCCGGCTCCTCGTCGGTCAGCGCCTCGATGTAGGTGCGGTGTTCGAGCAGCGAGCCCACCGCCCGCTCCAGTCCCGCCGACGCGTCCACGGCGTGGGTGGGCGTCGCGGAGCCGGCCACCGCGACCCAGCGCACGCCGTTCCAGGGCTCCAGGCCCTGCTCGGTGAGTTCCGGGAAGATCCAGCGGTTGCCCGCGTCCCCGGCCGCGTCGAGGGTGGCGCGGCCGACCGCGACATGGTCGGGGGTGTTCCAGGCGACCCCGCCCCAGGTGTCGCGGTGGTTGAGGGTGATCACGAGTTCGGGCCGGTGCCGGCGGATGGCGGCGGCGATGTCCCGGCGCAGGGCGGGCCCGTACTCGACGACGCCGTCCCGGTGGTCCAGGAACTCGACCAGCGGCACACCCACCACGGCGGCACTGGCCCGCTGCTCCCGCTCGCGCAGCGGCCCGCACTCGGCGGGCGCGATGGTGTCGATGCCCGCCTCACCACGGGTCGCCAGCACATAGGCGACCTCGCGTCCCGCGTCGGTCCAGGCGGCGACCGCCGCGGAGCACCCGTACTCGAGGTCGTCCGGATGCGCCACCACGGCCAGGGCGCGCTGCCAGTCCTCGGGCATGGGCTGGAGCTGAGGGATCGCCGGATCGGTCATGCCCGCACACTAGCCGGGCCCGGTGACAGTGCCGTCACACCTCGTCACGGGCGAGGGCGAGCAGACGGTCCAGGACGCGGGGGCCGCCGGCCCGGACGCCGTCGTGTTCGAACTCGTCGGTGACCCAGGTGCGCAGGCCGCGGACGGCTCGGGCGGTGCGCAGGGAGTGGGCGGTGTCGACGTACAGGTCGTCGTGGTAGATCGCCGCCGCGACCGGGACCTCGTTGGCGGCGAGGCGCGCGGGGTCGTAGAGCGGCGGCCAGTCGGTGCGGGCGGCGAGGAGTTCGGCGGTCTCGCGCAGTGGGCGCAGCGCGGGGTCGGTGTCGAACATCCAGGGGTGCACCGTCTCGCCGGTGAGCAGCAGCGGTCCGTCGCCGGTGAGCGTCTTCGCCGCGTCGAACTGCGGGAACTCGGCGCGCACCCGGTCGGCGGCCCAGGCGGTGGGGCGGCCGTCCTGGCCGTAGCTCGCCTCGTGGAGCAGGGCGTAGAGGGGATGTCCGGCGTAGGAGAGGAGGCTCTGCGTCTCCTCCTGGAAGGCGTCGGACAGCGCCGGCCCGTGCGGGGTGGGGACGAAGGCCTCTTCGAGGAGGTGGTGCAGGCGGTGGCTGCCCTCGCTGCCGCCGAGGAGGATGCCGAGCGTCTGGAAGGCCTCGACGGTGAGGCGGTGGCCGCTCGGGAGGGTCACCTCGTGGTGGAGGAGGTGGTCGGCGATACGGCGGGCTCGTTCGACGTCCTGCGGGTAGCGCGTGTAGTGCGCGGCGACCTTGCGTTCCATGCGCGGATAGGCGGCGCGGTAGACGTCGTCGGCATGGGCGTCGAGGGCGGGCAGACCGCCGGTGATCAGGGCGGCGGCGAGGCCCTCGGGGGCGGTGGAGAGGTACGTGACCGTACAGAAGCCGCCGAAGCTCTGGCCGAGGACGGTCCAGGGGGCGCCGCCGGTGACCTCGCGGCGGATCAGCTCACAGTCGCGGACGATGGAGTCGGCGCGGAAGTGCGTCAGGTAGCCGGCCTGCTCGGCCGGGCCGCCGCGCAGCGGGAGCGTCTGACGGTTGGCCGGGGTGGAGTGGCCGGTGCCCCGCTGGTCGAGGAGGAGGACGCGGAACTCCTCCAGCGCGCGCCCGAGCCAGGCCGGCCTGCCGACGAACCGGTTGGCGCCGAAGCCCGGTCCGCCCTGGAGATAGAGCAGCCACGGCAGGTCCTGGTCCGCCTTCTCGCTCGCGACGACCTCACGGGCGTAGAGCCCGATCGTCTCCCCGCCGGCGTCGGCGTGGTCCAGGGGCACGGTGAAGCGGCGGTCGGTGAGGACGACGCCGGGCTGGCGGTAGCTGACGGACAACAGGGGCTCCCGGGACGATCGGTGTGCGGACCGCGTCCCAGTTCAGCACATGTCCGGGCGGCGGCGGAGCCCGGGGATCATGAACAGCTACTGAACGGGCGCTCAGTAAGCCTACTGAACGGGCGATCAGCGCGCCGAGAGGCTGGACCTGCGCACCACCAGCTCCGGCTGGAGCACCACCCGCCGGTGTTCGTGCCGGCCGGCACCCGTCGCGCCCGCGCCGCCCGCACCTCCTTCTTCGGTCTCCTCCAGCAGCATCCCGGCGGCCAGGGCGCCCATGATGACGGCGGGCTGGCGGACCGAGGTGAGGGGGACGGCCGCGGCGGCCGCGAACTCGATGTCGTCGTAACCGACGATGGCCAGGTCCTCGGGGACGTTGACGCCCGCCGCGTACATGGCCTGGAGCACGCCGAGGGCGAGCAGGTCGTTGGCGCAGAACACGGCGGTCGGACGGTCGGCCAGGCCCAGCAGGCGGGCGCCCGCGTCCCGCCCGGCGGCCACGTCGAGCCGCTCGGTGGGCAGCTCGCGCAGGCACTCCGGGCCGAGGCCCGCCTCGGCGAGCGCGTTCAGGGCTCCGGTGCGGCGGTCGCGGACCTGGGTGAAGCCGGGCGGGCCGCTGACGTAGGCGATCGAGCGGTGTCCGGCGTCGACCAGGTGCCGTACGGCGAGCGCGCCGCCCGCCACGTCGTCCACGGAGACCGAGCACTCGGTGGTGCCCTCGGAGACCCGGTCGACGAGGACGAAGGGGATGCCGTGCCGGCGGAACGAGGCGATGTTGCGGCCGGTCGCGTCGGCCGGGGTGAGCAGGACGCCCCGCACCCGCTGCTCGGCGAAGAGCGACAGGTACTCGGCCTCCTCTCCGACGCTCTCGGCGCTGTTGCAGACCATCACGCCGAGCCCGGCGTCGCGGGCGGCCCGCTCGGCGCCGCGGGCCACGTCCACGAAGAACGGGTTGCCCATGTCCAGGACGAGCAGGCCCATGATCCGGCTGCGCCCCGCGCGCAGCTGACGGGCGGACTCGCTGCGTACGTAGCCGAGCCGGTCTATCGCCGACAGCACGCGCGCCCGGGTCTCGGTGGCGACGGTGTCGGGGCGGTTGATGACGTTCGACACCGTGCCGACGGAGACTCCGGCAGCACGGGCGACGTCCTTGATTCCCACCGGCTGGGCCATCAGGCGGGGACCTCCAGGTGAACGGGGCAGGGCGGGACGGCCTTCACATTACCGCCACCCCGCCGCACCCCTGTCCGGGTACGGGTACGGGTCATGCGGGCAGTGCGAAGTCGACGACGTGGAGCGCCGAGGGGGTCGTCCCGGTCGACTTCTCCTGATACATGAACGACAGGGTGTTGTCGGCCTTGACGCGCAGTTCGTCGATCACGACCTCGCCGAAGGCGTTGAGGCCGCTGCCGTCGAAGAGCATCGTCCAGTCCGTGTAGCCGGAGGCCCTGGAGGCGCCGGCGATCCGCCCGAAGGGGAAGACCGCGTAGGCGTTGTCGTACTTGTCCAGGACCAGCTTGGTGCGCTGGCTGGAGCCGAGGACGACGGGGATCTCCGTCTTCTGCCAGCTCCCGGACGAGTTCTTGCGCAGGTGGAAGGCGCGGCCGTTGGCGGTGCGGTCGTTGACGTAGTTGGTGGTGCACTGGCCGAAACGGCCGGGGACGTAGCTGATGATCGCGTGCGGGAGGCCGGTGGAGTCGGTGGCCTGGCTCTCCTGGTTCATCAGGGAGTGGTCCGGGTTGAGCGCGTCCACGACGAGTCCGGCGTCCGTGACGGCGACCTTGTCGGAGCCGCCCGTGGTGCCGACGACGGTGCCCGCGTTGTTGAGCCAGGTGCGGCCGCGGTCGGTGGAGTACACGTAGCCGGTGTCGTGGTTGGTGATGCCGCCGCCGTTGCACATCACGGCGCCGTTCTGCTCGCGCCAGGTGAAGAAGGAGTGCAGCCGGCCGTTGACGTCGTAGTCGATGCCGTGCAGGTACATGTTGCGCACGGTGGAGGAGCCGTGCTCGCTGGTGTAGGTGCCGGTGGAGCTGGACCACTCACCGAGGTTCGTCCAGGCCGAACCGTCGTACTCCGCGAGGGCGTTGCGGCCGTTGCCGGAGATGCCGACCCGGTAGCTGAGCTGGAGCCTGCCCTCGGGGGTGGCGACGAACTGCGGGTAGGTGAACTGGGTGGTGAGCGCGAGGCCGTCGAGGGTGGTCTGCACGGCGCCGAAGACGGCGGACGTCCAGGAGGTGGTCGCCGGGTTGTCGAGGAGTCCGGCGACCGACTTGACGTAGAAGAATCCGTCGCTGTGGGAGTCCATGTTGAGGTGGAGACGGCCGTCGACCCTGGAGACGCCCATGGAGATGACGTTGTGGGAGTCGCTGGTCTTGAGCTGGTGCGAGAGGGTGACGGTGGACCAGGTGGTGCCGCCGAGGACGCGGCGGGCGACGACCGCGTTCTTGGTGGCGGTGTACCAGGCGGCGTACTGGTAGCCCTTGTAGGTCAACAGGCCGTTCTTCTGGAACGAGTTGTTGTTGACCAGGCCGTCGTAGGACACGAAGAAGACGGCCGTGGCGTCGAGTTGGGTGGTGGCCTTCTTGGTGACCGAGGGGCCGGGGTCGGCGGCGCGCGCGGTACCGGTGGCGAGGAGGGGGGACGCCGCGGCGCTGAGGAGAGCGCCGGCCAGCAGGGTGCGTCGTCTCATCTCGGGGGACTCCATTGTCTGCGAGAGCGGGAAGCGGAGGTGGGGAGCAAGGCGGGGAGGTGGGGAGCGAAGGCGGGGAAGCGGGGAGGTGGGGAGCGCAGGCGGGCAAGCGGGGAGGTGGGGAGCGAAGGCGGGGAGCGGGGCCGGGGGGTGTCAGGCGAGGTGGAAGACTTCGGTGAGAGGCTTCATCGCCTCGTCGGGCCGGGCTCCGTCGAGGGATTCGAAGAACGGGGCCATCTCCGCCTGCCAGCGGGCGTTGACGCCGGTGGCCTCCATCCCGGCCTGGGCGGCGGCGAAGTCCTCGGTCTCCAGATAGCCGACGAGCAGTCCGTCGTCTCTCAGGAAGAGGGAGTAGTTGTGCCAGCCGGTGGCCGAGAGGGCTTCGAGCATCTCCGGCCACACGGCGGCATGGCGTTCGCGGTACTCGGCGAGCCGGTCCTGACGGACCTTGAGCAGGAAACAGACGCGCTGCATGAAGTACCGCTCCTTCGTGGGGGGTTGAAGCGACCTGCGACCAAAGAGCGACCGGTGACTAGAAGTTGAACTGGTTGATGTTCTTGGCGTCGAACACGGTCGGCTTGCCGAGGCTGATCACGCCGTCCTTGCCGATGGTGTACGTGGTGGTGCCGGCCTTGAAGGTCTCGCCCTCCTTGCCGGTGATCTGGCCCGAGACCAGGGCCACCGCCGTCTGCGCGGCCAGCGCGCCGAGCTTCGAGGGGTCCCACAGCTCGAAGGCGTCGACCGTGCCGTTCTTGACGTAGGTGCGCATGTCGTTCGGGGTGCCGAGGCCGGTCAGCCTGACCTTGCCCTTGTACTTGGAGCCCGACAGGTACTGGGCGGCCGCCTTGATGCCGACGGTGGTCGGGGAGATGATCCCCTTCAGGTTCGGGTACTGCTGGAGCAGGCCCTGGGTCTGCTGGAAGGACTGCTGGGCGTCGTCGTTGCCGTAGGCCACCTTGACGAGCTTGATGTCCTTGTACTTGGCGTCCTTCAGCTCGTCCTTCATGAAGTCGATCCAGGTGTTCTGGTTCGTCGCGGTCTGCGCGGCCGACAGGATCGCGATCTCGCCCTTGTAGCCGATCTGCTCGGCGAGCAGCTGCACCTCGGTGCGGCCGAGGTCCTCGGCGGACGCCTGCGAGACGAAGGCGTTGCGGCACTCGGGGTTGGTGTCCGAGTCGTAGGTGACGACCTTGATCTTGTTGCTCATGGCCTGCTTGAGCGCGGTGCACAGGGCGCCCGGGTCCTGGGCGGACACGGCCATCGCGTCGACCTGCTGCTGGGTGAGGGTGTTGACGTAGGAGACCTGGCTCGAGGTGTCGGTGGCGCTGGAGGGGCCGACCTCCTTGTAGCTGGAGCCCAGTTCCTTCAGGGCCGCCTCGCCGCCCTTGTCGGAGGAGGTGAAGTAGGGGTTGTTGACCTGCTTGGGCAGGAAGCCGACGGTCAGGCCCTTCTTGGTGGCCGCGTTCGGGTCGGCCTTGCCGGTGGCGGCGGCCGAGGCGCCACCGCTCTTGACGTCCTCCTTGGTGGTGCCGCCGCAGGCGGTGGCCGCGAGGGCGAGGGAGGAGACGACGGCGAGGGTCGCACAGGCACGGCTCAGGGATGACTTGCGCATGGGGTCCTTCTTCGGAGGAGTGGGGTGAATGCTTCTGGGGGCGCGGGGAACTGCGCGACCGGCCACAGCGGGCCCGCGGCTTCGATCACGCGGCTAGCCGGCGGAGCGTGCCGCCCTCGCGACGGTGATCTGCCGCGCGACCCGGGGGCCGAGCACGGAGACGACGAGCAGGACGCCGGTGACGACGATCTGCGACTGGGCGGAGACGTCCTGGAGGCTCATCACGTTCTGCGCCGCGCCGAGCAGGAGGACGCCCGCGACGGCGCCGCCGAGCGTGCCCTTGCCGCCGTCGAAGTCGATACCGCCGAGCAGGACGGCCGCGATGACGGAGAGTTCCAGGCCGGTGGCGTTGTCGTAGCGGGCGCTGGCGTAGTGCAGGGCCCAGAAGATGCCGGTGAGGGAGGCCAGCAGGCCGGTCACCGTGAACAGGATCAGCTTGTTCCGCTTGACCTGGATTCCGGCGAACCGGGCGGCCTCCTCGCTGGCGCCGATCGCGAACAGCGAGCGGCCGAAGGGGGTGGCGTGCAGGACGACCACCGCGATCGCGAGCAGGACGACGAAGGGCGGGAAGGCCTGCGGGAGGAAGCTGTCCCCGATCCGGCCGGCCGCGAAGTCCAGGTACTGGGTGGGGAAGTCGGTGACCGCGTCGGAGCCGAGGACGATCTGGGCGATGCCCCGGTAGGCGGCCAGGGTGCCGATGGTGACGGCGAGGGACGGCAGCCCGAGGCGGGTCACCAGCAGGCCGTTGACCAGCCCGCACACGACGCCGAGCAGCAGGCAGATCGGGATGATCGTCTCGATCGTCATGCCCTGGTTCCACAGGGCGCCCATCACCGCGCCGGACAGCCCGGCGGTGGAGGCGACCGACAGGTCGATCTCGCCGGCGACGACCAGCAGGGTCATCGGCAGCGCGACGAGCGCGATGGGCAGGGTGTTGCCGATCAGGAACGACAGGTTGAGGGCGTTGCCGAAGCCGTCCACGGAGGAGAACGAGAACAGCAGCAGGACGATCAGGAGGGCGCCGACGACCGTGTCCCAGCGGACGGCGCGGGTGAGCGACTCAGGCATGGCCGGCGTCTCCCTTCTTGACGGTGGTCTCCACGGGGGCGGTGGTGGTGCGGGCCGCTGCCGACCTCTTCTTCAGCGCCGACGCCACCCGCAGGGCGACGACCCGGTCGACCGCGATGGCCAGTAGGAGCAGCACGCCGTTGATGGCGAGCACCCAGACCGAACTGACGCCGAGGGCGGGCAGGACACTGTTGATGGAGGTGAGCAGCAGTGCGCCGAGGGCGGCGCCGTAGACGCTGCCTGAGCCGCCGGTGAAGGCGACGCCACCGACGACGACCGCGCTGACGACGGTGAGTTCGTAGCCGTTGCCGGTACCGGAGTCGACGTTGCCGAACCTGGCCAGGTACATCGCCCCTGCGAGACCTGCGAGACCGCCGCAGAAGGTGTACGCGGCGAGGATCCGCTTGCGGACCGGGATGCCGGCGAGGCGGGCCGCCTCCGGGTTGGAGCCGAGCGCGTACAACTCGCGTCCGCTGCCGAAGTGCTTGAGGTAGTACGCGGTGGCGACGAGGACGGCGAGTGCGATCAGCGCGAGCCACGGCACCGCCGAGAGACCGCCCGAGCCGAAGTCGACGAAGGAGTTCGGCAGGTCGGCGGCGGTGATCTGGCGGGAGCCGACCCAGATGGAGTCGATGCCCCGGATGATGTACAGCGTGCCGAGGGTGACGACGAGGGCGGGCACCTGACCGAGGCTGACCAGCAGGCCGTTGAGGAGCCCGAAGCCGACGCCCAGCAGGACCGCCAGCACGATCGCGATCACCGGGTTGCCGCCGCCGTGCAGATACGTGCCGGCGGCGAAGGCGCTGATGCCGAGGGTGGAGCCGACCGACAGGTCGACGTTGCGGGTGATGACGACCAGGGACTGGCCGGTGGCGACCAGCACCAGGATGGTCGCGTTCAGCAGCAGGTCCTTGATGCCCTGCTCGGACAGGAACTCGCTGTTGCCGGCCTGGGTGACGGCGATCATCACCAGGAAGACGACCAGGATGGCGAGTTCGCGCATCTTGAAGACGCGGTCGACCAGCCGGGTGCCGCTGGACTTCGGCACCTCGGCGACGGGGGCCTCGTGGGAGGTGGTCACCGTCATGCGGCGGCCCTCCCGGTGGCTGCGGCCATCACGGTTTCCTCGGTGGCTTCGGTGCGGGGGATCTCGGCGGCGAGCCGGCCCTCGTGCATCACCAGCACGCGGTCGGCCATTCCGAGGATCTCGGGCAGGTCGGAGGAGATCATCAGGACGGCGACCCCGTCGGCGGCCAGCTCGCCGAGCAGCCGGTGCACCTCGGCCTTGGTGCCGACGTCGATGCCGCGGGTCGGCTCGTCGACGATGAGCACCTTGGGGCCGGTGGCCAGCCACTTGGCGAGGACGACCTTCTGCTGGTTCCCGCCGGAGAGCGTGTTGACGGTGTCGGCGATCCGGGCGTACTTCACCTGGAGCCTGACCGCCCAGTCGAGGGAGCGGCTGCGCTCGGCGCCGCGGTCCATCAGACCGGCCTTCACGGTCGTGCGCAGGCCGGTCAGGCCGATGTTGCGCTCGATGGACATGTCCATCACCAGGCCCTGGGCCCGCCGGTCCTCGGGAACCAGCGCGAGGCCGGCCGCCATCGCGGTGGAGGGAGCGCCGTTCGTCAGCGTGCGGCCGTCCACGGCGACCTCCCCGGCGTCCCAGCGGTCGATGCCGAAGACCGCCCGGGCGACCTCCGTACGGCCGGCTCCGACGAGTCCGGCGAGGCCGACGATCTCGCCGCGCCTGACCTCGAAGGAGACGTCGGTGAAGACGCCCTCCCGGGTCAGCCGGCGGACACTGAGGGCGACCTCGCCCGGTGTCACGTCCTGCTTGGGGTAGAGCTCGTCGAGGTCGCGGCCGACCATCCGGCGGACCAGGTCGTCCTCGGTCATGTCCGCCAGCGGCTCGCTGGCGATCCAGGCGCCGTCGCGCAGGGTGGTCACCCGCTGGCAGATCTCGAAGATCTCCTCCAGCCGGTGTGAGATGAACAGCACCGCCGCGCCCTGCTCACGCAGGGTGCGCACGACGCCGAAGAGGCGGGCGACCTCGCTGCCGGTGAGAGCGGCGGTCGGCTCGTCCATGATCAGGACCCGGGCGTCGAAGGAGAGCGCCTTGGCGATCTCGACGATCTGCTGGTCCGCGATGGACAGGCCGCGCGCCGGGCGGTCGGCGTCGAGCTCGACGCCCAGGCGCCGCATCAGGGCGGCGGTGGCCGCGTGGGTGGCCTTGTGGTCGATGCGGCCGAGAGCCCGCCGGGGCTGGCGGCCCATGAAGATGTTCTCGGCGATCGACAGGTCGGGGAAGAGCGTGGGCTCCTGGTAGATCACGGCGATACCGGCGTCGCGGGCGTCGCCGGGACCGTGGAAGACGACGGGCTCACCGTCGAGCAGTACCCGACCGGCGTCAGGTCGGTGCACTCCCGCGAGCGTCTTGATGAGCGTCGACTTGCCCGCGCCGTTCTCGCCGGCGAGGGCGTGTACCTCGCCGGGGAACAGCTCCAGGGAGACGCCCCGCAGGGCGCGTACGGCTCCGAAGGACTTGGCTACGTCCTTCAACGCCAGCACCGGGGCCGGTCCCGCGTCGGACGGGTAGGTCATGGATGGCTCCTCGACGACGCCCGGGACGTGCCCTCACGGCGTCGTGAAAGGTTTCAACTGGATTGCCGGGACGTTAGGCATCCCGGCCATGTCACGTCAATGGGTACGTCTCGAAAAGTTTTCGATAGCCGTAGGTCACACGGTGGTCACGGACAACGGTGCGGCCCGGAGGGGTTGACACTCTCCCTGCGGCCTCATAGCTTCCCGTTCTGAATCGTTTCATCCGGGAGTTGTTCCGGACCGATGTCACAGGAGCCGAAGTGACCGACCTCGCCGCGGTGAAGGCCGCTCTGAAGACCCAGGCCGTCGAGACGCCGTCGTGGGCGTACGGGAACTCAGGCACCCGTTTCAAGGTGTTCGCCCAGGAGGGCGTCCCGCGCACCCCGCAGGAGAAGCTGGACGACGCGGCGCAGGTGCACTCGTTCACCGGCGTGGCCCCGACCGTGGCGCTGCACATCCCGTGGGACAAGGTGGAGGACTACTCCGCACTTGCGAAACATGCCGAGGACCGCGGGGTGAGGCTGGGGGCGATCAACTCCAACACCTTCCAGGACGACGCCTACAAGCTGGGCAGCATCTGTCACCCGGACGCGGCGGTGCGGCGCAAGGCTCTCGATCATCTGCTGGAGTGCGTCGACATCATGGACGCGACCGGCTCCGCCGATCTGAAGCTGTGGTTCGCCGACGGCACGAACTATCCCGGCCAGGACGACATCCGCACGCGGCAGGACCGGCTCGCCGAGGGCCTCTCCGCGGTGTACGAGCGGCTCGGCGACGGGCAGCGGATGCTGCTGGAGTACAAGTTCTTCGAGCCCGCCTTCTATGCGACGGACGTCCCGGACTGGGGCACGGCGTACGCCCACTGCCTGAAGCTCGGGCCGAAGGCGCAGGTCGTGGTGGACACCGGGCACCACGCGCCCGGCACCAACATCGAGTTCATCGTCGCCACGCTGCTGCGGGAGGGCAAGCTCGGCGCGTTCGACTTCAACTCGCGGTTCTACGCGGACGACGACCTCATGGTGGGTTCCGCCGACCCGTTCCAGCTGTTCCGCATCATGTACGAGGTCGTGCGCGGCGGAGGCTTCACGTCCGAGGTGGCGTTCATGCTCGACCAGTGCCACAACATCGAGGCGAAGATCCCGGCGATCATCCGCTCCGTGATGAACGTGCAGGAGGCGACGGCGAAGGCGCTGCTGGTCGACGCGTCGGCGCTGGCCGCTGCGCAGGCTTCCGGGGATGTGCTGGAGGCCAACGCGGTGGTGATGGACGCGTACAACACGGATGTGCGGCCGTTGCTTCGTGAGGTGCGGGAGGAGATGGGGCTCGACCCCGAGCCCATGACCGCGTACCGGCGGTCCGGGTGGGCCGAGAGGATCGTTGCCGAGCGGGTCGGTGGGGAGCAGGCCGGCTGGGGCGCGTGAGCGTCCGCCATCACCTGTTCGCGCGGACTGCGGGCCCGTAGTGGCTGGTCGCGTCCGCGCGGCGGAGCCGCATGTCGATGTTGCTGGTCGCGTCCGCGCTGCGGAGCCGCATGTCGGTACGGCCCCGCCTCTGAAGCAAGTGCACTCTCCCCCTGTCACTCCCCCTGTCAGTAAGGACTGAAGGTTCATGACCACCCACCCCGAAGCCTCCGCCCTCCTCGGCCGGTCCCGTCGGCTCGGCGCTGATCCCCGTAACACCAACTACGCCGGCGGGAACACGTCCGCCAAGGGCACCGGCACCGATCCCGTGACCGGTGGGGACGTCGAGCTGATGTGGGTCAAGGGGTCGGGCGGCGACCTCGGCACGCTCACCGAAGCCGGGCTGGCCGTGCTGCGGCTGGACCGGTTGCGGGGGCTCGTCGACGTCTATCCGGGCGTCGAGCGCGAGGACGAGATGGTCGCCGCGTTCGACTACTGCCTGCACGGCAAGGGCGGGGCGGCGCCGTCGATCGACACCGCCATGCACGGGCTCGTCGACGCCGCGCACGTCGATCATCTGCACCCCGACTCCGGTATCGCGCTGGCCTGCGCCGCCGACGGGGAGAAGCTGACGGCCGAGTGCTTCGGGGACACGGTCGCGTGGGTGCCCTGGCGGCGGCCCGGGTTCCAGCTGGGGCTGGACATCGCCGCCATCAAGGCGGCCAACCCGCAGGCGATCGGTGTGGTCCTCGGCGGCCACGGCATCACCGCCTGGGGCGACACCTGCGAGGAGTGCGAGCGCAACTCGCTGCACATCATCCGGACCGCCGAGGCCTTCCTCGCGGAGAAGGGGAAGACCGATCCGTTCGGACCGGTCCTCGAGGGCTACGAGGCGCTGCCCGAGGACGAGCGGCGGGAACGGGCCGCCGCGCTCGCGCCGTACGTACGGGCGATCGCCTCGCAGGACCGGCCCCAGGTGGGGCACTTCACCGACTCCGACGCCGTGCTCGACTTCGTGGCGCGGGCCGAACACCCGCGGCTCGCCGCGCTCGGCACCTCCTGCCCGGACCACTTCCTGCGTACGAAGGTGCGGCCGCTGGTCCTGGACCTGCCGCCCACCGCGCCGGTGGAGGACGCGGTCGCGCGACTGAAGGAGCTGCACGCCGAGTACCGCGAGGAGTACGCCGCCTACTACCGGCGGCACGCCGACGCCGACTCGCCCGCCATGCGCGGCGCCGACCCGGCGATCGTGCTGGTCCCGGGCGTGGGCATGTTCTCCTTCGGCAAGGACAAGCAGACCGCGCGGGTGGCCGGCGAGTTCTACGTCAACGCCATCAACGTCATGCGCGCCGCCGAGGCGGTGTCCTCGTACGCGCCGATCGAGGAGTCGGAGAAGTTCCGCATCGAGTACTGGGCCCTGGAGGAGGCCAAGCTCCAGCGGATGCCCGCGCCCAAGCCACTGGCCACGCGCGTGGCCCTGGTCACCGGGGCCGGCAGCGGGATCGGCAGGGCCATCGCCCGGCGGCTGGCCGCCGAGGGCGCGTGTGTCGTCGTCGCCGATCTGAACGCCGAGAACGCGGCCGCCGTCGCCGAGGAGCTCGGCGGGGCCGACAAGGCGGTCGCCGTGACCGTCGACGTGACCTCCGAGGAGCAGATCGCCGGCGCCTTCCGGGCCGCCGCGCTCGCGTTCGGCGGGGTCGACCTCGTCGTCAACAACGCCGGGATCTCCATCTCCAAGCCGCTGCTGGAGACGTCGGCACGGGACTGGGACCTCCAGCACGACATCATGGCCCGCGGGTCGTTCCTCGTCTCGCGTGAGGCGGCGCGGGTGATGATCGCCCAGGAGCTGGGCGGCGACATCGTCTACATCGCGTCGAAGAACGCCGTCTTCGCCGGCCCGAACAACATCGCCTACTCCGCGACCAAGGCCGACCAGGCCCACCAGGTGCGTCTGCTCGCCGCCGAGCTGGGCGAGCACGGCATCCGCGTCAACGGCGTCAACCCGGACGGCGTGGTGCGCGGGTCGGGCATCTTCGCGGGCGGCTGGGGTGCGCAGCGGGCCGCGACCTACGGCATCGAGGAGGACAAGCTCGGCGAGTTCTACGCCCAGCGGACCATCCTCAAGCGTGAGGTGCTGCCGGAGCATGTGGCCAACGCGGTGTTCGCCCTCACCGGCGGCGAGCTCACCCACACCACCGGACTGCACGTCCCCGTCGACGCGGGTGTGGCGGCCGCGTTCCTCCGGTGACGGCCGCGCGGTCGTACGCCGCGGTCGACCTCGGCGCGTCCAGCGGGCGCGTCATGGTCGGCCGGGTCGGCCCGGACTCGCTGGAGCTGACGGAGGCGCACCGCTTCCGCAACCGGCCGGTCCGGGTTCCGGAGGGATTGCGCTGGGACGTGCTGTCCCTGTACGCGGGGGTGCTGGACGGGCTGCGGGCAGCCGGCCCGGTGGACTCCGTCGGCATCGACAGCTGGGCCGTGGACTACGGCCTGCTCGACGCCGACGGGACCCTTCTCGGCAACCCGGTGCACTACCGGGACGCCCGTACCGAGGGGGTCGCCGAGAAGGTGTGGGCCACCGTGCCGGCGGCCGAGCTGTATGCGGCCACGGGCCTGCAGTACGCGCCCTTCAACACCCTCTACCAGCTGACGGCGGCCCGCGATACGCAGCAACTCGCATACGCACGACGCCTGTTGCTCATTCCGGATCTGCTGGCGTACTGGCTGACGGGCGAGCAGGGCACCGAGCTCACCAACGCCTCCACCACCCAGCTGATCGATCCCCGGACGGGCGACTGGTCGTACGACGTCGCCGCCCGGCTGGGCATCGACCTGGAGCTGTTCGCGCCGCTGCGGCGGCCCGGCGACCCGGCGGGGCTGCTGCGGGCGGAGGTGCTGGAGGAGACGGGGCTGACCGGGCCCGTGCCGGTGACGACGGTCGGCTCGCACGACACCGCCTCCGCCGTGGCCGCCGTCCCGGCGACCGGCGAGCGGTTCGCCTACATCTGCACCGGCACCTGGTCCCTGGCCGGTCTGGAGCTGACCGCGCCCGTGCTCACCGAGGAGAGCCGGGCCGCGAACTTCACCAACGAGCTGGGGCTGGACGGCACCGTCCGCTACCTGCGCAACATCATGGGCCTGTGGCTGCTCCAGGAGTGCCTGCGGGCCTGGGGCGACCCGGATCTGGGTGAGCTGCTGCGGGACGCGGCCGTCGTGCCCGGGCTGCGCTCGGTCGTGGACGCCGGGGACGCAGCCTTTCTGGCGCCCGGGCGGATGCCGGAGCGGATCGCCGAGGCGTGCCGCGCGTCCGGACAGCCGGTGCCCGTCTCGCCCGCGCAGATCACGCGCTGCATCCTCGACTCGCTCGCCCTGGCCCACCGATGGGCCGTCGAGGAGGCCCAGCGGCTCGCCGACCACCCTGTCGACGTGGTGCACATCGTCGGCGGCGGCACCCGCAACACGCTGCTGTGCCAGCTCACCGCGGACGCCTGCGGGCTGCCGGTGGTGGCCGGTCCGACGGAGGCCGCCGCGCTCGGCAACGTGCTCGTCCAGGCGCGGGCGCACGGAGCGGTCGGCGACCGTGCCGACATGCGCCGGCTGCTCGCCCGTACCCAGCCCCTGACACGCTACGAGCCGCAGGGCGGCACCGGGCCGTGGCGCGAGGCGCAGGCCCGGCTCGCCGCGCGGTGAGCCGGGGTCTCCCGCGGGCCCCCGACCCGGACTACTCTGCACTCATCCGATGATCTACCGCGAGGAGCCGCGATGCGTGTCGCACTGTTCCTGACCTGTGTCAACGACACGCTCTATCCGGACACCGGCCGTGCCGTGGTGAAACTGCTGACCAGGCTGGGCGTCGAGGTCGACTTCCCGATGGCCCAGACCTGCTGCGGCCAGGCCCACTACAACACCGGCTACCGCCATGAGGCCGAACCGCTCGCCCGGCATTTCTCCGATGTCTTCGGAGAGTACGAGGCGATCGTGACGCCGTCGGGGTCGTGCGGGGCGATGGTGCGGGAGCTGTATCCGCGGATGGGTGAGCGGGCCCGGGCCGAGGGGCGCGGGGACACCCTGGCCGCCACCCTGGCGCCGGTGGTC
Organism: Streptomyces sp. NPDC060000; assembly: GCF_042737375.1. Lineage (NCBI taxonomy): Bacteria > Bacillati > Actinomycetota > Actinomycetes > Kitasatosporales > Streptomycetaceae > Streptomyces > Streptomyces sp. NPDC060000. Next base: position 39,497 of record NZ_JBHWUU010000033.1, on the reverse strand, counting down.
CCCAAGACGTACGAGCTCACCGAGTTCCTGGTGGACGTGCTCGGGGTGACGGACGTCGGCGCGTACTACCCGCACAAGGTGACCTACCACCCGACGTGTCACGGACTGCGCGGGCTGGGGCTCGGTGAGCGGCCCCGGCGGCTGCTCCAGGCGGTCGAGGGGCTGGAGCTGGTGGAGCTGCCGGGGGCCGACGAGTGCTGCGGCTTCGGCGGGACCTTCGCGCTGAAGAACGCTGACGTCTCGGCGGCGATGGGCGCCGACAAGGTGCGCAACGCCGAGTCGACGGGCGCCGAGGTGCTGTGCGCGGCGGACAACTCCTGCCTGATGCACATCGGCGGCACCATGACCCGGCTGGAGACCCGCATGCGGCCCGTGCACATCGCGGAGATCCTGGCGAGCACCGAGAAGGAGCCGGCCTCATGAGCGGGACGTTCGTAGGAATGCCGGCCTTCCCCGAAGCCGCGCACGAGGCGGTCGGCAACCGGACCCTGCGCGCCAATCTGCGGCACGCCACGCACACCATCCGGGCCAAGCGGGCGAACGCCGTGGCCGAGGTGTCGGACTGGGCGGAGTTGCGGGCGGCGGGCAAGCGGATCAAGGACCACACGCTGCGCCATCTCGACCGGTACCTGGTGCAGCTGGAGGAGTCGGTGACGGCGGCGGGCGGCATCGTCCACTGGGCCGCCGACGCGGACGAGGCCAACCGGATCGTGGCCGGCCTGGTCAAGGAGACCGGCGAGTCCGAGGTCGTCAAGGTCAAGTCCATGGCCACCCAGGAGATCGGCCTCAACGAGGCACTGGAGGCGGAGGGCATCCGCGCCTACGAGACCGACCTCGCCGAGCTCATCGTGCAGCTGGGCAAGGACCGGCCGTCGCACATCCTGGTCCCCGCCATCCACCGCAACCGGGGCGAGATCCGGGACATCTTCGCCCGGGAGATGAGCGAGTGGGGCCGCCCCGCACCCGAGGGACTGACGGACTCGCCCGCCGAACTCGCCGACGCCGCCCGCCTGCACCTGCGCGAGAAGTTCCTGCGCGCCAGGGTCGGCGTCTCCGGCGCGAACTTCATGGTCGCCGAGACCGGCACCCTGGTGGTCGTGGAGTCCGAGGGCAACGGGCGGATGTGCCTCACCCTGCCCGAGACACTGATCTCCGTGGTCGGCATCGAGAAGATCGTGCCGACCTGGCGTGACCTGGAGGTCTTCCTCCAGACGCTCCCCCGGTCCTCGACGGCCGAGCGCATGAACCCGTACACGTCGATGTGGACGGGCACGACGGACGGCGACGGCCCCGGCACCTTCCATCTGGTGCTGCTGGACAACGGCCGCACCGACACCCTCGCCGACGAGGTCGGCCGGCAGGCCCTGCGCTGCATCCGCTGCTCCGCCTGTCTGAACGTGTGCCCGGTGTACGAGCGGGCCGGCGGCCATGCCTACGGTTCGGTCTACCCGGGCCCGATCGGCGCGATCCTCAGTCCTCAGCTGCGGGGCACCGGGAGCGAGATCGACGCCTCCCTGCCGTACGCCTCGTCGCTGTGCGGGGCCTGCTACGAGGTGTGCCCGGTGGCCATCGACATCCCGGAGGTGCTGGTGCATCTGCGGGAACGGGTCGTCCAGGGCGGTCCGGTCACGCGCGAGGGCAACAGGGTGGTGCTGAAGCCGGCCAGGGGCCATGCCGCCGAGCGGGCCGCGATGCGGGCGGCACGCTGGGCGTTCGGCCGGCCCGGCGCCCTGCGCACCGGGCAGCGGCTGGCGTCCCGGACACGCCGGTTCCATCCCCGAACGCTGCCCGGTCCCGGTAGGGCGTGGAGCGGTTCGCGGGATCTGCCGACGGTGCCCGCGGAGCCGTTCCGTGACTGGTGGCAGCGTACGAACGGCGGCACCACCGGCGAAGGAGCGGCGAAGTGAGCAGCAGGGAACGGATTCTGGGCCGGGTGCGGCGCGCGCTGGCCGACGTGCCCCAGGACGACGCCTCGTACGGGGAGGCCGTGACGCGCGGCTATCTGCGCGAGCACGGCGCCCGGAGCACCGAGGAGACGGTCGCTCTGCTGGCGGAGAACCTGGCGGACTACCGGGCCCTCGTGCACCGGTGCGGCGAGGCTGAACTGCCTTCCCTGCTGGCCCGGTTGCTCGCCGAGCGGAAGGCGGCGACCGTGCTCGTGCCGACCGGCCTCGACGAGGCGTGGCTGGCGCGGACGGACGTCGCGCGCGTCGCGGACCGGGCGGAGAGCGGCGCGCACGAACTCGACCGGGTGGACAGCGTGGTCACGGCGTGCGCGGTGGCGATCGCCGAGACCGGGACGATCGTGCTGGACGGCGGTCCCAACCAGGGCCGACGCCGGATCACCCTGATCCCGGACCACCACATCTGCGTGGTGCGCGTCCCCGGGCAGGTCGTGTCGTCCGTGCCGCAGGCCCTGGAACGGCTCGACCCCGCCCGCCCGTTGACCTGGATCTCCGGTCCTTCGGCGACCAGTGACATCGAGCTGGACCGGGTGGAGGGGGTGCACGGCCCGCGCACCCTGGAGGTGATCCTGGTCGGCTGAGCGCCCTCGCTCAGAGTTCGCGGGGCTCCAGCGGGTCGGTCGCCGGGCCCTGCACCACCTGCCCCCGCACGTCGAACCGCGAGCCGTGGCACGGGCACTCCCTTGCCTGCTCCGCGCGGTTGAAGGCGACCAGGCAGCCCAGGTGGGTGCAGCGGGCGGAGAGGGCGTGCAGCTGCCCGTCCGCGTCCCGGTGGACCGCGCGGCGCTTTCCAAAGACGCGGACGACCGCACCGTCGCCGGGGGCGATCCGGTCCACGGCCGGCCCGTCGGAGGAGGGCAGCCGGTCGCCGACGAAGTGCCGTGCCACGTCAGCCTGTTGTTTGACGAAGGTGACGCCCTCGCGGACGACGGAGGCGATGCGGCGGGGGTCGTACAGGTCGTCCCAGGGGGAGCTGCCGCCGGTGATCCGTTCACTCAGCAGCCGGCCGGCCATGATGCCACTGCTCAGCCCCCAGCCGCCGAAGCCGGTGGCGACGTAGACGTTCTCGCTGCCCGGGTGGAAGGGGCCGACGAGCGGGACGGTGTCGGTGGACTCGTTGTCCTGGGTGGCCCAGCGGTGGGTGAACGTCAGCTCGCCGAAGTGTTCCCGCGCCCAGCCCGCGAGACGTTCGAAGCGCTCCTCGACGTCACCGCCCGCGCCGGGCGTGAAGTGCTCGCCGGTCACCACGAGGAGGCGCCGGCCGTCGTCCAGGGGTGCCGTGCGCAGCGAGCGGGTGTTGCGCTCGGGGGTGATGTACATGCCGCGCGGGGCCCGGTCGGCGTCGAGGGGGGCGGCCAGCACCAGTTCGCGGCGCGGGGAGAGCCGGGTGAAGAGCAGGGCCCGGTCGAACACGGGGTAGTGGGTGGCGACGACGACGGACCGGGCGGTCACCTTCGTCTCCCCGGCCGGGGAGCGGGTGGTCAGCACACAGGGGTCGCCCTCTCCGAGGCCGGTGACCCGGGTGTTCTCGTGGACCGTGCCGCCGAGCCGCCGGATGCCGTCGGCGACGGCCAGGAGGTACTTGCGGGGGTGGAACTGCGCCTGCTCGGCGACCCGGACCGCGCCCGCGACGGGGAACGGCAGCTCCGTCCCGGTCACGTACTCGGCCGGCAGCCCGGCCTCCCGGGCGGCCTCCGCCTCGGCCTTCAGGGCATCGGTGCGGGTGGGATCCTCGGCGTAGGTGTACGCGGCCGTGTCCTCCCACTCGCAGTCGACGCCGAGCTCCTGGGCGGTGTTCGCCGCGTGCCGGACGGCCTCCGTCTGCGAGCGGGCGTACAGCCGGGCTCCCTCCGGTCCCCGGGTGCGGCGCAGCCGGTCGTAGACGAGGGTGTGCAGGACGGTCAGCTTGGCCGTGGTGTGCCCGGTGACCCCGGCCGCGATCCGATCCGCCTCCAGTACGGCGACGGAGCGTCCCCGCCGGGCCAGCTCCCACGCCGTGCTCAGCCCCGCGATGCCTGCGCCGACGACCGCGACGTCCACCGTCAGCGGTCCGTGCGGAGGGGGCGCGGGGGCGCCGGGCGGGGCGCTGTGCAGCCAGTACGACCCGTGGAGCTGCGCCTGCTCGTCCATGCGGGCCGGGTTCCCAAGGCCCGCCGGGTCACACCCGCGGCCCACGGCCGACGGGGCGGCCTCAGCCCTCGGTCGACGGCCCCTCGGCAGCCCTCGGCCGGTGCCGCCGGCCTCGGCTCTCCCCCTCATCCCCTGCTGTCGTAGCCCTCCCGGGCCCGTTCCACCTTGGGCAGGTTGTCGGTGGCCCAGTCGGCGAGGTGGGCGAAGAGCGGGCGCAGGCCCAGGCCGAGTTCGCTGATCTCGTACTCGACGCGCGGGGGTACCTCCGGGTGGTAGGTGCGCACCACCAGGCCGTCGCGCTCCAGCTGGCGCAGGCGCTGGGTCAGCACCTTGGGAGTGATGTTCGTGATCCGGCGTTCCAGCTCGCCGAACCGCTGCCGGCCGTGGGTGTGCAGCGTCCACAGGATCGGCGTGGTCCAGCGGCTGAACACGATGTCCACGACGGGGGCGATCGGGCAGGCGAACTCGGGATCGGAATCGGGATCGGCCGAGTCGGCGGTCATGTGTACCCCCTGGGGAAGTCACTTTCCTCTGGGTACCTACTATACCGGCGGTGTTAGCGTCGTTCCGCAACGTCAACAACCCATGACGAACAAGGAGTTACCCATGATCGTGGTGACGGGGGCGACCGGGAACGTCGGCCGTGAACTGGTCCGTTTCCTCGCCGAAGCGGGCGAGCGGGTGACCGCCACGTCCCGGAACATCTCGGATACCGAGGTCCCGGACACCGTCCGGGCGGTGCGCGCGGACCTCACCGACGCGGAGAGCCTGCGGCCGGTGCTCGACGGGGCCGACGCGCTGTTCCTGCATGACGGAGGGCCCGCCGCGCATCGGCTCGATCCGCGGGAGGTTCTCGACGCGGCGAAGACCGGTGGGGTCCGCCGGGTGGTGCTGCTGTCCTCCCTCGGAGTGGAGACGCGGCCCGAGTCGCCGTCGCACGGGGGCAGGATGCGTGCCGTCGAGGACGCCGTGCGGGAGTCGGGCCTGGACTGGACGATCCTGCGGCCGGGGGCCTTCCACTCCAACGCCTACGCCTGGGCGGAGCCGGTACGCGACCGTCGCACCGTCGCGGCTCCCTTCGGCGATGTCGGCCTGCCCACCGTCGACCCGTCCGACATCGCCGAGGTGGCCTCGGCGGCCCTGCGGCAGGACGGACACTCCGGCCGGGTCCACGCTTTGACGGGACCCGCCCCCACGACGCCGCGTCAGCAGGCGGAGGCCATCGGCAGGGCGATCGGGGAACCGGTCCGGTTCGTCGAGCAGACGCGGGAGGAGGCGCGCGCGCAGATGCTGGGGTTCATGCCGGAGCCGGTGGTCGAGACCACCCTGGCCATCCTGGGCGCACCGAAGGCCGCCGAGCAGCGGGTCAGCCCCGACGTCGAACGGGTGCTGGGCCGCCCGCCGCGCACCTTCGAGGAGTGGGCACGGCGCAACGCGGCGGCTTTCCGGTGAGTGGGGTACACCCTGGCAACCCGGGCGCGGTCCCTCAGGAGTAGGTCATCGGGCAGCCGTGCCGGAGGGAGTACTGGGCGGCGCGCAGGTACAGCGCCACGTAGAAGGCGGCGTCCAGGTCCTCGGTCCACGGCCCCGGCCGTGCCTCGGCGGCCTGGTCCGCCCCGCCCTCCATGAACCACAGGGTCAGTGCGAGGTTCTCGCCCGCCGGTATCGCCTCCAGGGGCAGGCCGATGACCCCGGCCAGTCGCTCGGCCAGGGCGAGGACCCGCGGCGCCCCGGCGACCGGCGTCTCGTCGCCGGCGTACGCGGTACCGACGGGGAGCACGATCTCCTCCTCCAGCGGCAACGGGACCAGCACGGCCCAGTCGAGGAGGGTCGACAGCTCCGCGCCGGTCAACTGCGCCCGGCACAGCGCGACGAAGCCGTCCATGGACGGGCTGATCTTCTCCTCGAACCAGCCCGGCGCGTCCCGCACGGCGTTCCGTGCCCCGTACCGCGGCAGTGGCTCGTAGGGCGGCAGCCCGCGCCGCTCCAGCTCCGCCCTCAGTGCGGCGGCGACATCCCCGTAGCCGTCCTCCCCAGGTTGCGACCAGTCCTGCGCGGCGACACTCACCAGATACAGACCCATGATCGCAACGTACCGCCCGCCACCGACAATGCCCCGACCGCTGATGACAACCGGGGTGAACAAGCGCTTAGATAGGTGATCGAACACTCGCCGAGACCGCGACCGAACCGCCCGGAGGCCCCGTTGTTCACGTCCGTCGACGATGTCCGCGCCCGGCTCGCCGAGAGCGGCTACCTGGCCTCCCCGGCCGTCGCCACCACCGTCTTCCTCGCCGACCGGCTCGGCAAGCCGCTGCTCGTGGAAGGCCCGGCCGGCGTCGGCAAGACGGAACTCGCCAAGGCCGTGGCCCGGGTGGCGGGGGCCCGGCTGGTGCGGCTCCAGTGCTACGAGGGTGTCGACGAGTCGCGGGCGCTGTACGAGTGGAACCACGCCAAGCAGTTGCTGCGCATCAGCGCGGGCCGCGACGAGACCTGGGACGAGGCGCGCACGGACATCTTCAGCGAGGAGTTCCTCCTGCCGCGCCCGCTGCTGACCGCCATCCGCGGCGACGAGCCGACGGTCCTGCTGATCGACGAGACCGACAAGGCCGACGTCGAGGTGGAGGGGCTGCTCCTCGAAGTGCTCAGCGACTTCCAGGTCACCGTCCCGGAACTCGGCACGATCACCGCGGCGCGCCGCCCGTTCGTCGTCCTCACCTCCAACGCGAGCCGTGAGCTGTCGGAGGCGCTGCGCCGCCGCTGTCTCTTCCTGCACATCGACTTCCCGGAGGAGGAACTGGAGCGGCGGATCGTCCGGCTGAAGGTGCCCGGCATCGAAGCGGCGCTGGCCGAGTCGGTGGTCCGGGTGATCGGCGCGCTGCGCGCGATGGACCTGCGCAAGGCGCCCTCCGTCGCCGAGACCATCGACTGGGCGCGCACCCTGCTCGCGCTCGGCGCCACCACCCTCGACGAGAGCGTCGTCCGCGACAGTCTGGGCGTGATCCTCAAGCACCAGGACGACATCCTCAAGGCCGGCGCGAAGCTCGATCTGGACGCCGTGTGAGCGCCGAGGCCGCCGACCGTCTGGTCGGCTTCGTCGCCGCGCTGCGCGCGCACGGCCTGCGCGTCGGCACCGGCGAGACGGTGGACGCCGCCGAAGCGGCCGCGGCGCTGGGGTTCGCGGACCGCGCACTGCTGCGCGAGGGACTGGCCGCGACGCTGCTGCACTCGACCGACCAGCGGCGGGTGTTCGACACCGTCTTCGACCTGTACTTTCCGTACGGCGTCGGCGCGCCGCAGGGCGAGCCCGGCGACCGGGACGGCCTGCGTGACCGGCTGGCCGCCGCACTCGCCGCGGGTGACGAGGCGACGCTGGCCCGGCTGGCGGTCGAGGCGGTCGACGGCCTCGGCGGCTACGGGAGTTCACCGGGCACGGACGGCTGGTCGTCGCACCAGACGCTGGAACGGCTGCGCCCGCAGACGCTGCTGGCGCGGGTGCGGGACGACATCCGCTCCCGGGGCGGTGGTTCGGGCTTCACCGGACGGCTGCTCGAGGACGAGATCCGGCGGCGTATCGAGGCCTTCCGTGCCCTGGTGGCCGGGGAGGCCCGGCGCCGGGTGGCGGAGCGGCGGGGGCGGGACGAGATGGCCCGGCGCGCGGTGGCACCGACCGCCGACCGGGTCGACTTCCTGTACGCCGGGAAGGACCGGCTGGCCGAACTGCGGCGCACCGTGCAGCCGTTGGCCCGCAAGCTGGCCACGCGCATGGCCGCGCGCCGCCGCCGGGCCTCCCGGGGCACCATCGACCTGCGGCGAACGCTGCGCGGCTCGCTCTCGACGGGCGGGGTCCCGATGCGGCCCGTGCTGCGCCGCCGGCGCCCGGTCCGCCCCGAACTGGTGCTGCTGTGCGACGTCTCGGGGTCGGTGTCCGGCTTCTCCGACTTCACGATGCTGCTCGTGCAGGCGCTGCACGACCAGTTCAGCAAGGTACGGGTGTTCGCCTTCGTCAACCGGATCGACGAGGTGACCGGCCTGCTCCGGCACGGCGCGGCCGACCCGGAGGGCCTCGGCGCCCGCATCCGTGCCGAGGCGAGTCTGACGGGCTATCACGGCAGCAGCGACTACGGTGTCGCGCTGGGCGAGTTCGCGCAGCGGTACGGCGCCGCGGTCGGCCCGCGCAGCACCGTGTTCGTGCTCGGCGACGCCCGGACCAACATGAGCGACCCGAACCTGGCCGCGCTGCGTCAGATCGCCGGACAGGCGCGCCGCGTCCACTGGTTGAACCCGGAGCCGCGCACGCTGTGGGGCACGGGTGACTCGGCCGCACCCGAGTACGCCGAGCTGGTCGCGATGCACGAGTGCCGCAACGCTCACCAACTCGGCGCTCTGGTCGGCCGGTTGCTCCCGGTGTAGCCCGGGTGCTGTGCGGATCCGCCCGTCCCTACTGGGCCTTCGCGTAGTCCTTGGCCATCGCCCCGGCGAAGTCGTAGACCACGCACTGTTCGTCGCCCACCACCCAGGCGTCATGGCCGGCCGGGACCACGAAGACGTCTCCGGGGCCCAGTTCACCCTCGCCGCCCTCGTCCATGGTGATGTGCATCCGGCCCTGCACCACGTACCCGTTGTGGTGGATCTGGCAGGTGTCGGTTCCCGATACCGACGCGAGCGACTCGGACCACCGCCATCCCGGTTCGAAGGTCGCCACGGCGAAGTCGAGCCCCGTCATGTGGACGGCCTCGATGTGGCCGCGGGGGAAATCGCGCCGCTCGTCCGGCTTCTCGAGCGCCTTCACTTCCATCATGACGCTTCTCCTTCCGGCCGCGTCTCACCACGGCCGGGGCCGGTCTCCCCGGCGGCCGTGGGCGTCGCCGGTCGGGGGCCGGGCCCCATCCCCCCATCCTCCGCCCGTCCACCGGGGGCCGCCATTCGGCGGCGGCGCCCCTCGCCGACCTGTCCTACGCGCCGCCGCCGCACAGCTCGGCGAAGCGACCGGTGTCGATGTTGCCGCCGGAGACGATCACACCGACGCGCCGCGGCAGCCGGCCGGCCCGCCCGGCGAGCAGGGCGGCGAGCGTCGTGGCGCCGCTCGGCTCCACGACGATCTTCAGGCGTTCGAAGGCGAACCGCATGGCCGCCCGAATCTCGTCGTCGCAGACCAGGGCGATCTCGTCCACGAGCCGCCGGTTCACCGAGAAGGTCAGCTCCCCGGGCGTGTGCAGGGCCTGGCCGTCGGCGATGGTACGCGGCACCGGGATCTCGACCCGCCGGCCCGCCTCCAGCGAGCGCTTCGTGTCGTCCCCGGCCTCCGGCTCCACACCGATGACGCGGGTGCCCGGCCGCAGCCCCTTGACCGCGGTCGCGCTGCCGGCGATCAGCCCGCCGCCCCCGACAGGTACCAGCAGGGCATCCAACTCGCCTGCCTCCTCGAGGAGTTCAAGGGCGGCGGTGCCCTGGCCCGCCATGACGTGCGGATGCTCGTACGGCGGGATCAGCGCCAGCCCCCGGTTGGCGGCGAGCGCCTCGGCGATGGCCACCCGGTCGCCGGCGTAACGGTCGTACGTCACGATCTCGGCGCCGTAACCCTCCGTCGCCGCCCGCTTGGAGCGGGGCGCGTCCTCGGGCATGACGATCACCGCGGTGGTGCCGAGTTCCCGTGCCGCCAGGGCGACGGCCTGGGCGTGGTTGCCGGAGGAGTACGCGGCGATGCCCCGGGCGAGTTGCCCGGGGGTCAGCCGGGAGGCCGCGTTGTAGGCGCCGCGGAACTTGAACGCGCCGACGCGCTGGAAGTTCTCGCACTTCAGCAGGACCTCGGCGCCCACCAGCGCGTCCAGCGTGCGGGAGCGGAGCACGGGCGTGCGGTGCGCGACGCCCTTGAGCCGGGCGGCCGCGTCGCGCACGTCGTCGAGGGTGATCGGCGGGGGTGTGGTCGTCACGGGGGTGCTCCCTCGGAATGGTCGTCGGCGGCGTCGGTGCCGTCGGCACCGGGCCGGTGCGTGGTTCTGGACTGGGAGAGGTAGCTGTAGGCGGAGGCGCGGGAGATGCCGAGGCGGGCGGCGACCTGCTCGATCGCGCGCCGCACCGCGAACACGCCGCGTTCGTCCAGGCTGCGGAACAGCGTCAGGCGCCGCGCCCGGTCGAGGCCGGCCCAGGTCTGGCCCTGGCGCCGCAGACGGTCGTCGAGGAGGGCGTCGACGACGGAGTCGATGTCGTCACCGAAGGTGGTCACGGGCGCCTCGGCGGGTGACCCGGCCACCCCCGCCAGCGCGGCCAGCAGCCCCTGCACCCGGTCCACCTCGGTGACGTCCACATTGACGCACAGAGCGCCGAACACCGCGCCCGTGGAGTCGCGCAGCACCATCGTGGACGACTTCACCAGCCTTCCTGCGCCGGTATGGGTGACGTAGTTCAGCTCGTCGACGGCGTCGCCGCCACGGGCGAGGACCCGCATGCCGATCTCGCTCATCGCCCCGCCGACCGTCCGCCCCGTCACCGACCCGGCCACCGCGACGACGGACGTCTCCGGCCGCCGGTAGTCGTGCAGCACGACTTCGCACACCGGCCCGAACGTCGCGGCGATCCCGTCGACGACGGGGGTGAGCGCTCGCAGGATCACGTCCCGCTCGGTTTCCCGGGATTCCATGACGCCATTAGACCACACGTCCAAACACTGGACCTACAGTCCAGAACCGATCGCGTGCGTGGTCTCCTCGTCGACACCCGTATACGCAGGCGCGGACATGTTCGTAGACCTTTCGCAGACACCTTCGTAGACGCCTTCGAGCGAACCGTCGATCAAGGGGTGGTGCCGTCAATTGCGGTTTCCCTAGGATGTGTTGTCCGCCGCGCCAGTCCGTGGCCCGGCAGCGAACTGGGGGAAGAGATGCAGCCTGGCAAGCAGTTGTCCACGGCGATCGACGCGGCGGTCCCCACGGCCGCCCGCATGTACGACCACTACCTGGGCGGCAAGGACAACTACGCGGCCGACCGCGCGGCCTGCGAGGAACTCGACAAGGTCGTCCCGAGCACCCGCGCCCTCGCGCTGAACAACCGCCGCTTCCTCCAGCGGGTCGTGCGGACCCTGACACAGGAGTTCGGCATCCGGCAGTACCTGGACCACGGCTCCGGCCTGCCCACCCAGGACAACGTGCACCAGGTCGCCCAGCGCATCGACCCGACCGCACGCGTCGTCTACGTCGACAACGACCCCATGGTGCTCGTGCACGGCCGCGCCCTGCTGGAGCAGGACCAGCGGACCGCCGTCATCCACGCCGACCTGCGGGAGACGGAGACTATCTTCACGCACGAGGACACCCGGCGGCTGATCGACTTCTCCCAGCCGGTGGCCGTGCTGTTCAACTCGGTCTTCCACTGCATCCCCGACAGCGACACCGACGGCCCGCAGGCGGTGGTCCGCCGGGTGACGGAACGACTCGCCCCCGGCAGCCTTCTGGTGATATGTCAGCTGGTCAGCGAGGACCCCCAGGTCAGGGCATTCGTCACCGACTTCATGGACAAGGCCACCCAGGGCCACTGGGGCCGGGTGCGCCAGGAGAAGGACGTCGCCGCGTTCTTCGAAGGCACGGAGATCCTCGACCCGGGACTGGTGGAGGTCTCCACCTGGCGGCCCGACACCGAAGTCGCGCCCCGTCAACTCACGCAGGAGTGGATCGAGTTCGGAGGCGTGGGCCTGCTGCGCTGAGCCGTCTCACCTCACGGAGCGGCGGCATAGCGCCGCTCCGCCGTCTCCCTCAGCAGCGCCAGGGAGTCGCGCGGATCGAGCGCCTCGTCCGCGAGCCGGTCCAGCGCGACCCGGTACTCCTCCGTCTCGTCCCGGTCCTCCAGGAAGGTCGCGCTCCTGATCTGCTCCAGATAGACGACGTCGGGCAGATCGGCGCCGCCGAAGCGCAGATACGTGACCGGTATGGCCGGCGCGGAGGCATGGGTGACGTCCAACGGCACCACCTGGACCGTGACATGGGGCAGCCCGGCCAACTCCACGATATGGGTGAGCTGTTCGCGCATCACCTCACGGCCGCCCAGCACGCGCAGCAGCACCGACTCGTCGAGGACCGCCCAGAGCCGCGGGGCGTCCGGGCGCCTCAGCAGTTCGGTGCGCCGCGTCCGCAGCTCCACCCGGCGCTCCACCTCCCGGGAGGTCGCCGACGGCAGCCCGCGCTCCACGACGGCACGTGCGTACGCGGGGGTCTGCAACAGGCCAGGGACGTACTGGATCTCGAAGGTACGGATCGCCGTGGCCGCCTCCTGGAGACCGACCAGCCGGTCGAACCACTCGGGCATGAGCCGCTTGTCGTAGCGCTGCCACCAGCCGGGCTCGCCCGCCTGCCGCAGCAACCGGATCAGTACGGAGGCCTCGTGGTCGTCGGTCCGGTACAGCGACAGAAGCGCGCGGACGTCCGCCTCGACGGGCGGCCTGCGGCCCTTGCCCGCCTCGATGCGCGACAGCTTCGCCGGGCTGAACCCCAGGGCACGCGCGGCCTGGTCCTGGGAGAGGCCGGCGTCCTCCCGGATACCCGCCAACTGAACGCCGACCAGCATTTTCAGCAAGGTCGGGGCGGGCTCGGCCCGGTTCAGATACGGTTCGAGGCGGGACACTCGAGGCGACTCGGCAGACATCCTGACTCCCCGTGGACCGGCAGACGACAGACCGCAGTATCGCATCTACAGCCCTCCGGCCGCACGCGGCAGGGGAATCGAGTCCTCACCGAAACCCCACGAAGCCTCTCCGGGCCGGCGCGGGCGGCTCAGACCAGGTGGTCGAACTCCCCGTCCTTCGCCCCGGCCACGAACGCGGCCACCTCGGCCGGCGTGTACACCAGCGCCGGCCCGTCGGGATCACGGGAGTTGCGCAGCGCGACGCCTCCCCCGTCCAGGGCCGCGACCTCCACACAGTTGCCCTCGGCATTGCTGTGACTGCTCTTGATCCAGCGGACGCCGAGCGAACTCGCCCGCACCCCGTTCGACACTGACGACACTGCAATCTCCCTCGCTCGTACGCGCAATTTCCCGTGAAATTGCACGAGGACCTCGTCAGCGTGGATAATAGCCGTGTCGTCAACCGCACTTCCCGTCCCACGTCCTGACGTCGCCTCAGGGAGATGCACCGTGTCATCACCTGCGCAGATCCGGAGCCACGAGCCCGTCTCCGTCCGCGACTCGCCCAGAACCGCCGCCCTGCACCTCATGGGCAGCCGGGCGGGATTCGTCCAGGCCCGGGAGTTCACCCACCGCACCCTCGACTGCTGGTCCCTGGACCACTGCACCGACGACGCCGTCACCGTCGTCACGGAACTGGCCGCCAACGCCGTCCTGCACGGGCTCCCGCACACCTCGACGGACGAGTTCCACGTTCGGCTCCGGCTCACCCTGCGCCGCTCGCACCTGGTGTGCGCGGTCACCGATCCGAGCGACCGCCTGCCCGTCTACCCGCACACCGCAGACGCCTTCCTGGAACACGGCCGCGGACTGCACATCATCGAGGCCCTCTCCGAACACTGGGGCTGGACCCGCCGCTCCCCCGTGGGCAAGACCGTCTGGGCGATGCTGCCGACCCGCCTCCCGTCCTGACCCCGACCCCACCTCTGACAGCTGACATGACTGCCACGAAGAGAACCGCACCGCTCAAAGACCTGGATCACGTGCCATGGCCCGAGATCAAGGACTCCACCGGATCCGCCGCGGGCATCCCCTTCCTGCTCACCACGCTCGCCCGGGGCGACGCCGACAGTGCCGGGTCCGCCCTCGGCCAGCTGCGCCGTCGTATCTGCCAGTTCGGCTTCGTCGTCGAGCAGGCGACGGCGGCCACGGTGCCCTTCCTCTGGGAACTCGTCCGGCTCCCCCAGGTCACCTGCCGCGCGGACATCCTGCGCCTGCTGAAGAGCATCGCCGACACCCGGCAGTGGGAGACCACCGCCGCCGCGTACCCGAAGCTGCTGCACCACGCCGACAACTACGTGGCATGGGAACGCGCGGCCCACCACGCCGTGCACGCACAGCGCGACGTCCTGTGCCAACTCCTCGCCGACCGGGACGCCGAGATAGTGCGGGCCACCACGGAACTCGCCGCGACACTGACCGACCGAACCCCGGCGCGGGGCACGCCGAACCCGACACCGCTCCCCGTGCCCACCACCCCACCCGACCGCTAGGTTGACCACATGAGCAACCTTGACCGCGCGCCCGTACCGACTGTGTGCGGCGGCCGTGGATTCGTCGTCGCCGAGCCCGTCCGCGAACTGCTGAGCCCCCGGCAGGTGAAGCTCGGCGAGACGACAGAGGTCCGCAGGCTGCTGCCGAACCTCGGCCGGCGCATGATCGGCGCCTGGGCCTTCGTCGACCACTACGGCCCCGACGACATCGCCGACGAGCCCGGCATGCAGGTCCCGCCGCATCCGCACATGGGTCTGCAGACCGTCAGCTGGCTGCACGAGGGCGAGGTGCTGCACCGCGACTCGACCGGCAGCCTGCAGACCATCCGGCCGAGGGAGCTCGGGCTGATGACCTCGGGGCGGGCGATCAGCCACTCCGAGGAGAGCCCGCGCTCGCACGCCCGGTATCTGCACGGCGCCCAGTTGTGGGTCGCGCTGCCCGACGCGCACCGGCACACCGACGCCCGCTTCGAGCACCACGCCGATCTGCCCACGGTCACGGCCCCCGGTCTCACGGCCACCGTGCTCCTCGGCGGCCTCGACGGCTCCGTCTCCCCCGGCACGGCGTACAGCCCCCTCGTGGGCGCGGACCTGACGCTCGCCCGTGGCGCGGACGTCCGGCTGCCGCTGGTGCCCGACTTCGAGTACGGCGTGCTGTCGATGTCCGGCGAGGCGCACGTGGACGGGGTGCCCCTACTGCCGGGCTCGATGCTCTACCTCGGCTGCGGACGCACCGAACTGCCCCTGCGGGCCGAGTCCGACGCGGGGCTGATGCTGCTGGGCGGCGAGCCGTTCGAGGAGGAGCTCGTCATGTGGTGGAACTTCGTCGGCCGGTCCCAGGACGAGGTCGCGCAGGCGCGCGAGGACTGGATGAAGGGCACCCGGTTCGGCGAGGTGAAGGGCTACGACGGGGATCCCCTGCGCGCACCGGAACTGCCGGCGACGCCGCTGAAGCCGCGCGGAAGGGTGCGCTGACCTGCGAAGATCCGGGCACCTGACGGGCCCGGCCGGCTGTGCCGACGGGACGACCCGGACGTGTCACAGCATCCGCGGCGCGTCCGGTTTCTTCTCACGGTGATCTTCTCCTTCTGCCTCCGATGCCGGGCACCCGCAGCGGCTGCCAGGAGCCGGGCGGGTACGGAAGCCTGAATTGACCCATGATTCCGACTTCGAAATGCCCCCTGCCGTAGGTCGGGCGGCTTCCTAGAGTCGTAGCCATGACGACGAAGAAGAACGAGACCACGCAGAGCGCACAGAGCGCGCGGACCGCGGACTTCGCCCCGGTCCTCACCCGCGCCGCCGGCGCCGAGACGACCTGTGACCCCAGCAGTGTCATGACTCTGCTCGCGGACTCCGACCACACCGGCGGGCGGCTCACCAGCTACCGGTCGACGTTCACCGAAGGCGCGGTCGGAGCACCCGCCCACCTGCACACCAAGGCGTCCGAGACGTTCTTCGTGATCGACGGAGCGCTCCAGGTGCTGGTGGGCGAGGAGATCACCGTCCTGGAGGCGGGCGACTTCCTCGTCGTGCCGCCGCACACCCCGCACGCCTTCGCCGCGGCGCCCGGCAGGACGGCCGACGTACTGTTCGTCTTCACCCCGGGCGCCGGCCGCTTCGACTATCTGCGGCTCCTCGGCCGTGTGATGCGTGGCGAGGCCGACCCGCAGGAGATCAAGGACTCCTCGGAGCGGTACGACAACCACTACGTCGACAGCCCGGCGTGGCGCGAGGCACTCGCCGCGCGCAGTTGAGGCCTGGTCGCCGGTCGTCGCAGCTCTCCGGTCCGCGAGAAGATGGTCCTCGGTGACGTCGGGCCTGCTGCGGGGCCTCAGCGTGGTGAGGAGCGTGAGGCAGTTCGGGACTCCTCCCGCACACCGCCGCCGACGGGCGGCCGCCCGCTCTCGGCCCCGATGCCAGTACGGCGGCCGGAGATCTTGTGACGGAGTCCGGGCGGCCCGACGCGGCAGCGGCACCCCCGCCCACAGGAGTGGGTGCCTCCCTGCCACAGGTAGTGGAATATTCAATCACCGCACCCGGTTGTCGGCCTCGAAGGAGGCACGAGTGGACACGACATACGGGAAGACCGGCGACGACGCCTACTACGCCCACGGAACGCCCGCCGAGCGGTGGGAGCGGGCGCGGCTGTTCTTCGACGCGAAGGAGTACGCCTCCGCCGCGCGGGTGCTCATCGGGCTGGTCGAGGAGGTGCCGGAGCAGACCGGACCGCGGCTGCTGCTGGCCCGCTCCTACTACCACTCCGCCCAACTACGGCGCGCCGAGGCCGAGTTGCGGGTGATCGTCGAGCGGGATCCGGTGGAGCACTATGCCCGGCTGATGCTGGGCCGCACCCTGGAGCGACAGGGGCGGCACGAGGAGGCGCGACCGCATCTGCGGCTCGCCTCGGCACTGGCAGGGGACTTCACGGACGCGTGAGCCGCGGTCTGCGCGCAGGTGTGGGCCGGAGCACGGGGCCCGGGTCGAGACCCCGGCCGCAATCGGAGCCGGGGCCGGAGCCCAGGGCCCGGGTCGAGGCCCCGGCCGAATCCGAGCCGAACCGGAGCCGGAGCCCAGGTCCCGGGTCGAGGGCCCGTCCAAAATCCGAGCCGGGCCCAGGCCGAGGCCGAGGCCTGCGTCGAGGCCTGCGTCGAGGCCTGCGCCGAGGCCTGAGCCGAGGCCTGAGCCGAGGCCTGAGCCGAGGCCTGAGCCGAGGCCTGAGCCGAGGCCTGAGCCGAGGCCTGCGCCGAGGCCTGAGCCGAGGCCTGAGCCGAGGCCTGAGCCGAGGCCTGAGCCGAGGCCTGAGCCGAGGCCTGAGCTGTAATTGGAGCCGAGGCGGCGGCCGAGGTCCGAGCCGAGGCGTCCACCCGGGACGACGAGCGGCCCGGCGGTGACTTCCACCGTCGGGCCGCCGCCGTATCCGGGACCGCTCAGGCAGCCGCCTGCCGCCCCCGCCGGTGCGCGATCTCGCCGAGGACGACGTCCACGGCCAGGAAGCCGGCCAGCGGGATGCCGAGGAGCGGGACGAAGTAGCCGACCACGGCGACCGCCGCCATCAGCGGGACGAGGACGTACGGCGGGACCTGCGCCCAGGCACCGCGCGGGATCGGCCGGCCGAAGGCGGAACCGCGGCCGCGCTGCCACCACATGCGGTAGCCCCACACGATCAGCAGGATCAGGGACGCCGCGAGGAGCATCAGCGCCAACTGGTTGACCAGGCCGAACAGGACACCGGTGTGCAGGTCGATGCCCCAGCGGGTCAGCTTGGCGAGCAGCGGGTGGTCGTCGAACCGCAGTACGTCGGTCACCTTGCCGGTGGCCGGGTCGACCGCCACCGCGTCTTGTTTCTCGGGCCAGCTGCGCTGCACCTGCTTGACCACGTACGCGGAGGAGGCGTCCGCCGGCGGGACGATCTCGACCGGGTCGCCCAGCCCCTCGTCGCGGGCGGCGGCCAGGATCGTGTCGAGGCCGACGCCGTGCTCGCCGTCCCCGCCCGCGCCGGAGGCCGCGTCGTGACCGGCGTGCTCACCGCCGCTCGCGGCCGCCGAGACCGACGGGGTGGCCTGGCCGAGGGAGGTGCGCAGCACGTCGATGTTGGCGCCCGCGTAGGTGGACCAGGTCAGTCCGGTCGCCGACAGGAAGACGAAGCCGGCGGCGGCCCACACGCCGACGGTGCCGTGCAGGCCGAGCGTGCGGCGCCGTCCGCTGGTGCCGCGGACCTTGCGCAGGGCGCGGCGGCGGGAGAACCAGAGCACCAGACCGCCACCCGCGATCACCCACAGCCAGCTGGCGGCGAGTTCGCTGTAGAGACGGCCGTTCTCGCCGAGGTGCAGATCGCGGTGGAACTCGCCGATCCAGGTGCGCAGCGGCAGCGCCCCGGTCGAACCGTACTGCTCCAGCGCGCCGCGCACCTTGCCCGTGTACGGGTCGACGAACACCGCGAGGGTGTGGGTGGCGTCGACTCCCTCGACGCCGGACAGCATCACCCGGGTCGTGGCGTCGTCCCGCGGCGAGGGCCGGACGGCCGAGACGGTGCCCTCGGGGTGGGCCTTGCGGGCGGCGTCCACCTGCTCGGAGACCGGCAGCTTCGTGTCACCGACCGGTACGGTCATCTCGTGGGAGTACACGAGCTTCTCGGCCTGGAAGGCGCCGGCGTACAGGAACCCAGTGACGGCGGCGACCAGCAGGAACGGGGCCACGAACACGCCGGCGTAGAAGTGCAGACGCAGCACCAGCGGGCGCAGCGGGGCCCACGGGCCGCGTGACTTCGGCGCGGGGGCCGCTGGTTGCGGGGCCTCGTCCGAGGGGGGTCCCCCCGCTTGAGCGGAGCCGGGAGTGGGGGAGGTCGAGGGAGCGGTGGACATGGGTGGGCTTCTCCGAGGGCAGGGGACGGGGTCGGGGACAGTGCTCTGGGGGGCGAGGTTCAGCCGTGACGCACCAGTAGTCGGAAGGAAGCGGCACCGAGTTCCCGACACTCCGAGTGACGCGGGTCACAGGCTCTCCCCCGTGACATGCTGGCCCGATGTCATCTCCCAGCCCCCGCGCGCCCCTTGCCGAACGGATCGAGGAACTCCTCGCCCCGGGCGGCCCGTTGCCCATCGTCGCGGCCGGGGACCCGGTCCTGCGGGCCGGCACCGTGCGTTACGAGGGCCAGCTCGACCCCGCTCTGCTGGCCCGGTTCGTCGAGGCCCTGCGGGTCACCATGCACGCGGCGCCGGGTGTCGGCCTCGCCGCACCGCAGGTCGGGGTGGAGCTTCGGATCGCCGTCATCGAGGACCCGGCGCCGGTGCCGGAAGAGGTGCGGCTGATCCGCGGCCGGGTGCCCCAGCCGTTCCGGGTCCTCGTCAACCCGTCGTACGAGGCGGTCGGTTCGGCCCGAGCCGCCTTCTTCGAAGGCTGTCTGAGCGTGCCGGGCTACCAGGCGGTGGTGGCCCGGCACGCCGAGGTGCGGCTCACGGGCGCGGACGAGCACGGCCGGCCGCTGGACGAGGTGTTCGGCGGCTGGCCCGCCCGTATCGTCCAGCACGAGACGGACCATCTCGACGGCGTGCTCTACCTCGACCGGGCCGAGCTCCGCTCGCTCTGCGCCAACCAGGCCGTGCTCGAGCGCTGGACGCAGCCCACGGCGGAGGCGGCCGCGAAGGAGCTGGGGTTCCAACTGCCGTGAGCGGCCGGCCGGTCGGCGGGTGGTGTCAGTTGTCCCGGAACGCCTCCAGCAGGCGCAGCCACACCTCGCTCAGCGTGGGGTAGGACGGAACGGCGTGCCACAGGCGGGCGATCGGCACCTGGCCGACGACGGCGACGGTAGCGGAGTGGATCAGCTCGCCTACGCCGGGGCCGACGAAGGTGACCCCGCGCAGGATCTCGTGGTCGAGGTCGACGACCATCCGGGCGCGGCCCTTGTAGCCCTCGGCGTACAGTCCCGCTCCGGCCACCGACGACAGGTCGACGTCGACGGCCCGCACCCGGTGTCCGGCCGCTTCCGCCTCGGCGAGCGAGAGGCCGACGGCGGCCGCCTCCGGGTCGGTGAACACGACCTGGGGGACGGACTCGTGGTCGGCCGTGGCTGCGTGGGCGCTCCACGGGTCGGTCTCCGTCAGGGGCGTTCCGGCGGCGCGGGCGGCGATGGCGGCGCCCGCGACCCGGGCCTGGTACTTGCCCTGGTGGGTGAGGAGAGCGCGGTGGTTGACGTCGCCCACCGCGTAGAGCCAGTCGGTGCCGGTGACGCGCAGGCTGTCGTCGACCGTGAGCCAGGAGCCGGGTGCCAGGCCGACCGTCTCCAGGCCGATCTCGTCGGTGCGCGGGGCGCGGCCGACCGCGAAGAGGATCTCGTCGGCCTCGATGCGTTCGCCGGTGTCGGTGACGACCACGACGGCGCCGTCGGAACGGGTCACCGACGCCACCGAGGTGCCCGTGCGCACGTCCGCGCCGGCCTCGGTGAGCGCCTCGGTGACCAGTTCACCGGCGAACGGCTCCATCCGGTCGAGCAGGCCCTTGCCCCGCACCAGGAGGGTGACCTGTGAGCCGAGGGCCTGCCAGGCGGTGGCCATCTCGGTGGCGACGACTCCCCCGCCCACCACGACGAGTCGGCCGGGCGCGGACTGGGCGCTGGTGGCCTCGCGGCTCGTCCAGGGGCCGACCTCGGCGAGGCCCGGCAGGTCGGGCAGTGCGGCGCGGGTGCCGGTGGCGACGACGACCGCGTGGCGTGCCGTGAGCACCTTGTCCCCGACCGTGACCGTGCGCGGGCCGGTCAGTCTGCCGTGGCCGCGGTGGAGGTCCGCGCCGATGCTCTTGATCCACTCGACCTGGCCGTCGTCCGTCCAGTCGCCCGTGAACCAGTTGCGGCGGGCGAGAACCTCCGCCGTGTCCAGCGGGCCCTGCACCGCCTGCCGCAGCCCCGGCAGCCGGCGGGCGTCCGCGCGGGCGATCACCGGGCGCAGCAGGGCCTTGCTGGGCATACAAGCCCAGTACGAGCACTCACCGCCGACCAGCTCGCTCTCCACGACCGCGGTGGTGAGGCCGGCCGCGCGGGTGCGGTCGGCGACGTTCTCCCCCACGGGCCCGGCCCCGAGCACCACGACGTCGTACACGTTGGTTTCCGTTTCCGTCATGGGGTCAGTCTGGTGGGTGGTGTGCGGGGTGGCCACACGGGTAGGGGCGCGGAATACGCGTCCGGCCGGCCGTGTTGTCAGCGACGGCTTCACCGCATGTCAGGGGACCCCTGGCAGGAAGCACCGGGAAGAGGGACAGGCCATGAGCAGCACCGTGGAGCTCACCAAGGAGAACTTCGACCAGACGGTCACCGACAACGACTTCGTCCTGATCGACTTCTGGGCGGCCTGGTGCGGACCGTGCCGACAGTTCGCCCCGGTCTACGACAAGGCGGCGGAGGAGAACCCGGACCTGGTGTTCGGCAAGGTGGACACGGAGGCGCAGCCGGAGCTGGCCGCGGCCTTCGGTGTCCAGTCGATCCCGACCCTGATGATCGTGCGGGACCGGGTCGCCGTGTTCGCCCAGCCGGGCGCCCTGCCCGAGGCCGCCCTCACGGACGTCATCGGACAGGCGCGCGAGCTCGACATGGACGAGGTCCGCAAGTCGGTCGAGGAGCAGCAGGCCAAGGCCGGGGCCGACGGCTCCCCGGCCGCCCAGGGCGAGTGACCCCCCGGGTCCTTCCTAGAAGGGGTACGGCGCAACGTCCCCGCGTACCGTCGTCCAGCGGACGTCGGTGAAGGCCTCCAGGTTGGCCTCGCCGCCGAAGCGGGCGCCGGTGCCGGAGGCGGCGACCCCGCCGAAGGGGGCGACGGCCTCGTCGTTCACCGTCTGGTCGTTGATGTGCACGATGCCGGTGGGGATGCGGTCGGCGAGGTCCAGTCCGCGGGCGGGGTCCCGGGTGACGATGCCGAGCGAGAGGCCGTAGGAGCTGCGCGCGGCCAGGGCCGCCGCCTCGTCCGTCGTGGTGAAGGAACGGACGGGCGCCACCGGGCCGAAGACCTCCTCCGCGTAGGCGGGGGTGTCGTCGTCGACGCCCGCGAGGACGGTCGGCCGGTAGAAGAGATTCTCGTGCGTGCCGCCCGCGGCGAGCTTCGCGCCGGCCGCGGTGCTGGCCTCCACCAGGCCGTGCACCTTGCCGAGTTGGCCGTCGTCGATGAGCGGGCCGAGGTGGACCTGCGCGCGGTGCGGGTCGCCGACGGCGAGGGCGTCGGCCTTCGCCGCGAGCCGCTCGACGTACTCCTCGTAGAGGGAGGCGTGCACCAGGTGGCGGCCGGTGGTCATGCAGATCTGGCCCTGGTGGAAGAACGAGCCCCAGGCCGCCGTGGAGATCACCGCGTCCAGGTCGGCGTCCTCCAGCACGATCAGGGCGGAGTTGCCGCCGAGTTCCAGGTGGGCCCGCTTGAGGTGGCGTCCGGCGGCCTCGCCGACCACCCGTCCGGCGCCGGTGGATCCGGTGAAGGAGATCACCGGCACGCGCGGGTCGGCGACCAGGGCCGCACCGGTGTCGGCGCCGCCGGGGAGGATGTGCAGCAGGCCCTCGGGCAGACCCGCCTCCGCGAAGACCGCGGCCAGGGCCAGGCCGCCGCACACCGCCGTGCGCGGGTCCGGCTTGAGGACGACCGCGTTGCCGAGCGCGAGGGCGGGCGCGACGGAGCGGATCGACAGGATGAGCGGGGCGTTGAACGGGGAGATCACGCCCACCACGCCGACGGGTACCCGCCGGGTGTAGGACAGCCGGGGCGCCTCGCTGGGCAGGACCTGTCCGGCCGGGCGGGAGGCGAGGGCGGCGGCCTCGTAGCACTCCTGGGCGGCGACGTGCAGTTCGAAGTCGGCCTTGCCGGCTATGGAGCCGGATTCGCGGACGATCCACTCGCGCAGTTCGTCGGCGTGCGCGCCGAACAGGTCGCCGGCCTTGCGCAGCACTCCGGCGCGCACGAAGTGGGGCAGCCGGGCCCACTCGGCCTGCGCGGCGCGGGCGACCTCGGCGGCCGGGCGGACGTCCTCCGCGCCGGCCAGGAAGACCGTGCCCAGCGGGTCGCCGGTGGCGGGCTCGGTGACGGTGTACCGGGGGCCCGACAGGGTGTGGGACTGCCAGTTCTGGGGGTCGAGCAACGGCATGAAAGCTCTCCGATCGGTGTCCCGCGGGACTCGCGGCTCTCACAGGGGGAGGGGAAGTCCCGTGTAATTGGCGGCCAGTTCGGCGGCGGCGTGGCGGGATGCGGTGATCCGGCGCAGCCGGGCGAGCTGCAGGTGATGGTCGAACGCATCTCCATCTGGTTGAGCGTGCAACATCCTAGTCATGTCGTCGGAGAAGCGGGTCGCCTGCCACACACGTCGCAGGCACAGGTCCGAGTACCCGTCCAGCAGTCGCGTGGACCCGGTGACGCGCAGTTCGGCGAAGGCCCGGGCGAGCAGCCGGACGTCCGGGACGGCGAGGTTGAGTCCCTTGGCTCCGGTCGGCGGGACGATGTGGGCTGCGTCCCCTGCGAGCAGCATCCGGCCAGGCGCATCGGCTCGTGGACGAGGCTGCGCATCCGCGTCACGGACCTGGCGGTGATCGGGCCGCGCTGCAGCGTCCGGTCGGCGTCGAAGGCGAAGCGGGTGGCGGGTTCGTCCCAGATCCGGTCGTCGGGCCAGTCCTCCAGCCCCGTGCCGTTGGGGACCTGCGGGTAGAGCCGGGAGTGGTCGGGCGGGCGCATGCTGTGCAGGGCGAAGCCGCGTTCATGGCGCGCGTAGACCAACTCGTCGCAGGACGGCGGTACTTCGGCGAGGACGCCGAGCCAGGAGTACGGGTGTCCGTGCGCGTGAATCCGGCGGACGGCGGCCGGAAAGGCGTCACGGGCGACACCGTACGAGCCGTCGCAACCGACGCCCCGGCCGCAGACGAGGCTCTGTTCGCGGCCCTCGTGCAGGAACCGTACGACGGGCGTACCGCTCTGCGGCCCCTCCACGGCGAGCGCCTCCGCCTCGAACAACAGGGGCGGACCTTCGGCGAGCTGGAGGGCGACGAGGTCTTTCACGATCTCCGTCCGGGCGTAGATCGTGACGGTGGAGCCGCCGGTGAGGACGGGGAAGTCGAGGTGGTGGCGTTCCCGGTCGAAGCGCAGCTCGATGCCGTGGTGCACCAGCCCTTCGGTGTCGAGCCGGTCGGCGGCGCCGGCCGCGCGCAGGGCGTCGACCGTGCCCTGCTCCAGCAGTCCGGCCCGCCGGCGCCGCTCCACGTGCTGCCTCGTCATGCTCTCCAGGACCACGCGGTCGACGCCCGCGCGGTGCAGCAGACGGGCGAGGAGCAGCCCCGCGGGGCCGCCGCCGATTGCCGACCGTCGTACGCATGGCATGCCTCCCCTGGGACCGTAGTTCAGGTGGAGTCGCGCTGCACCACGGTGGCTCCGAACGGCTCGTACGACTCGGGGGCGGCCGCGGGGCTGCGGACCGCCCGGTCGACCAGCGAGGCGAGGTCGCGGCCGGAGGGCAGCTCGATCCGGACGGTGCTGAGCCGGGGCCGCAGCAGCCGCCCGAGCATCAGGTCGTCGGCGCCGATGACGGCGACGTCCTCGGGGACGCGTACGCCCGCGTCCAGGAGAGCGCGCATCAGCAGCATGGCGTACTCGTCGTTGTAGGCGAACACGGCGTCGAGACCGAGGCCGGGCCAGCGGGCGGCGAGGGCGGCCGCGGACTCCTCCGTGTAGGCCAGGGGCAGTTCGGTGGCGGTGGCGTCCGTGCCGTGCAGGGCCTCGCGCGCGCCGGCGAGACGGGGCGCGGAGAAGATCTCCATGCCGCGCTCGGCCGGCACGACCACACCGATCCGGCGGCGGCCGCGGGCGTACAGGTGCCCGGCGGCGCTGCGGCCGACGTCTGCGTGGTCCAGGAGCACCGCGCGGGCGCCCTCGACCGCCTCCGGGCTGAGGGTCACCACGGCCCGGGCGCCGGACCTCTTGAGGACCGCGACGCCCTCCGGGCCGATGCCGGGGCTGGGCACCAGCACGGCGACGGGCCGCAGTTCGGCCCAGGCCCGGGCTGCGTCGTCGCCGCCCAGTCCGGTGGCGCCGTACTGGACGACGGTGTAGTCGAGGCGGCTGAGCGCCCCCTGGAAGTCGTGCACGAACTGGGAGTAGAGCGGGCCGGCCGGGACGGGCAGGGTGGGCATCAGCACCATGCGGCTGTGGCCGGCGCGCAGGGTGCGGGCGGCCGCGTGCGGCACGTACCCGAGCTCCTTGGCGGCCTCGTGGACGCGGCGGCGGGTGGGCTCGCTGATGCGTACGGCACCGGCGTTGTTCAGGACATAGGAGACGGTCGCGCGGGAGACGCCGGCCAGGCGGGCCACGTCGGCGCTGGTGGGCACGGGGCGCGGCGCCGGCGACTTCGTCGGCGCGGGCGTGTTCGGTATCTGCACCATGACGTACGGCATCTTGGCAGAAGCTGTGAACGGGCTTCCGCCCGGGGGACACCGAAATCCGATGCCCCGTCAACGAACGCGTTCGCAACGTACTTGTTCGCAACGAACATGTTCGCTACGATGGTGTCATGACAGCACGCCCCGACACCCCGCGCAGTCGCCGCGAGCGCCCGGCCAAGCCCGCTCTGACCAGGGAGGGCATCGTGGCCGCCGCCCTCGCGGTGCTGCGCGCCGAAGGTCTGCGCAAGCTGACCATGCGGCGCCTGGCCGAGGAGCTCGACACCGGTCCGGCCTCCCTCTACGTGTACGTCCGCAACACGGCGGAGCTGCACGCGGCCGTCCTCGACGAGCTGCTCGGCACGGTCGGGCCCGCCCCGGCCGGGGGCAGCTGGCGCGAGCGGCTGGAAGGGGTGCTCACCTCGTACACCGCGATGCTCTTCGCCTACCCGGACCTCGCCCGCTCCGCGATCACCGCCCGGCCCAGCGGCCCGCACTACCTGAACCTGATCGAGACCCTGCTGGCCCTGCTCGACGAGGGCGGGGTGCCGCCCGCGCAGGCCGCGTGGGGCGTGGACCTGCTGCTCCAGCACGCCACCGCGACGGCCGCCGAGCACACGGACGAGGCCTCCCAGGAGGACTGGGACGCCCTGCGGCACGCGGTGCACGAGGCGTCGGAGCGCACCCACCCGCACCTCGCGCGCCTCGCCGGGCCGCTGCTCTCGGGTCCGCCCGAGGCCCGCCTCTCCTGGGGGCTCCAGTCACTGATCAGCGGCATCGAGCGGACCGCCGTACCCGATTGACCACCACAGGACGACCACTGGAGGAATCGTGCACCACCCCGTAGCGATCATCGGCGCCGGACTCGGCGGCCTCACCCTCGCCCGTGTGCTGCGTGTGCACGGCATCGAGGCGGCGGTCTTCGACCTGGACGCCTCCCCCGCCGCCCGCACCCAGGGCGGCATGCTCGACATCCACCAGGACTCCGGCCAGGAGGCACTGCGCGCCGCCGGACTGCACAAAGGATTCCGGGCACTGGTCCTGCCCGGCGGCCAGGCCACCCGGGTTCTCGACAAGGACGCGGTGGTCCGTTTCGACGCGGCCGACGACGGGACCGGCGAACGCCCCGAGGTCGACCGGGGCGACCTGCGCGATCTGCTGCTGGACTCGCTGCCCGAGGGCACGGTCCGCTGGGGCGCGAAGGTCACCGGCGCGCGGCCGCTGGGCGACGGGCGGCACGAGGTGACCCTCGGGGACGGCTCCGCCTTCACCACGGACCTGCTGGTCGGCGCCGACGGGGCCTGGTCCCGGATCCGCCCGCTGGTCTCCGACGCCCGTCCCGCGTACACGGGCGTGTCGTTCGTCGAGACCGACCTGCTGGAGGCGGACGAACGTCATCCGGTGAGCGCCGGGGTGGTCGGCGGCGGGTTCCTCTTCGCGCTGGGCGCAGGCAAGGGCTTCCTCGCCCACCGCGAGCCCGACGGCAGTGTGCACGTCTACACCGCCCTGCGGGTCGCCGAGGACTGGGCGGACGGCGTCGACTTCAGCGACGTCGAGGCGGCCAGGAAGTACGTCCTGGAGCACTTCGCGGACTGGGACAAGAGCCTGCGGGCGCTGGTCGCCGACGCCGACGGGCCGCTGGTGCCGCGCCTGATCCACGCCCTGCCGGTCGGTCACAGCTGGGACCGTGTCCCCGGCGTCACCCTGCTCGGCGACGCCGCCCATCTCATGTCGCCGTTCGCGGGCGAGGGGGCCAACCTCGCGATGCTGGACGGCGCCGAACTGGGCCTCGCCCTGGCCGCGCGCCCCGGCGAACGCGAGGCCGCGCTGGCCGCCTACGAGGCGAAGCTGTTCCCGCGCAGCGCGGCGGCTGCGGACGCGTCCGCGCAGAGCGGCACGGCCCTGTTCGCCGAGGACGCGCCGCAGGCCGTCCTCGACCTCTTCACGGCGCGACCCTGACCGACGTCCCGCTCGTCACGCCACCGGTCACCCGGCTCGTCACCCGGTCGACCAGTTCGCTCCAGCCGGCCTCCAGCCGCGCAGGCGGCATCCCGCACTGACGGGTGAGGTGGTGGACGAGGACCGGGTTGAGGTACCCCATCAGGGTGTGGGCCAGCAGTTCGGCGTCCGCGTCGGGCAGGGCCAGGCGCAGCAGCAGCGCCACATGACTGTGGTGCACCCGGCGCGGGGGCACGGAGTAACGGCGGTCGGGTCCGGGCTCGGCCGCCAGCTGCAGGTCCAGTTCGTCGACGGCGCGCCTCAGCATCGCGACGCCGAACGCCCTCAGCCGCTCCACGGGCTCCGTGCCCGGCCCCAGGGGCGCGGGGCCGCTCAGGAACGCGGCCTGGAAGTTCCGCTCCGAGTGGTCGAGGAGCGCGGTCAGCAGCCCGGTCCGGTCGCCGAAGCGGCGGAAGACCGTGCCCTTGCCCACGTTCGCCGCGATCGCCACCGCCTCCATGGTGACCCCGGCCGCGCCGTGCTCGGCGATCAGCCGGGCGGCGGCGTCCAGCAGCCTGGCCCGGTTGCGGGCGGCGTCGGCGCGCAGACACGGCTCGTCGCCGGCCGGCCCCAGGTGCAGCAGCTCGGGCTCGGTCGTGCTCTCCTCGGGCTCCGGGCAGGGAGGCAGAACAACGGACATGAACTCAGCGTAAAGCATCGGGAATGGAACTGGACCGCGGTCCGGTTATGGTGCTAGAACAATAAACGGACCTCGGTCCGGATATGTAACAGCAATGTTTCAGCCTCTGGGAGTATCCATGTCTGTCCGCATCCTTGCGCTCGTCGGCAGCCTTCGCGCCGGTTCGACCAACCGCCAGCTCGCCGAGGCGGCCGTCAAGGTCGCTCCCGAGGGCGCCGACGTCG
Organism: Streptomyces sp. NPDC060000; assembly: GCF_042737375.1. Lineage (NCBI taxonomy): Bacteria > Bacillati > Actinomycetota > Actinomycetes > Kitasatosporales > Streptomycetaceae > Streptomyces > Streptomyces sp. NPDC060000. The sequence continues at coordinate 11,493 of NZ_JBHWUU010000033.1, read as the reverse complement.
ACCTCTTCGAGGGCCTTGCCGAGATCCCGTTCTACAACGAGGACCTCGACGTCGAGGGCAGCGTCCCCGCCGCCGCCGCGAAGCTGCGTGAGGCCGCCCAGGCCTCCGACGCCTTCCTGCTCTTCTCCCCCGAGTACAACGGCACCATCCCGGCCGTCCTGAAGAACGCCATCGACTGGCTGTCCCGCCCGTACGGCGCCGGTGCCTTCGGCGGCAAGCCCGTCGCCGTGGTCGGCACCGCGTTCGGCCAGTTCGGTGGCGTATGGGCGCAGGACGATGCCCGCAAGGCCGCGGGCCTTGCCGGCGGCCGGGTCATCGAGGACCTCAAGCTCTCCATCCCGGGCTCGCTGACCCGCTTCGCCGAGACCCACCCGGTGGACGACGCCGAGGTCGCCGCGCAGCTGACCGAGGTCGTGGCCCGTCTGCACGGCCACGCGGGCGAGGTCGCGGCCGCCTGACGGCCCTGACCCGGCGCGACGCCGGAGCGGTACGGCGCGGCAGCACGCCGACGTCCTGAAGGGGTCCGGAGCGGTTTCCGGACCCCTTTCGGCATGGCCGGCTCACGCACGGCCGGCCCGTGAGCGGCCGACCCATGCGCGGCCGGCCCATGCGCGGCCGCCGGTCCGGTCAGTCCAGCTCGGCCAGCCGCCGCACGGCGGGTCCCACAAAGCGCTCGATCCAGCCGGCCGTCTCCCCCAGGCGGGGCGCGAGGATCACCGTGTCGATACCGAGCTTGGCGTAGCCGGTGAGATCGCGCAGGAGGCCGTCCAGGTCGCCGTCGGTGGCGGCCTCACCCGAGTACGTGATCGTCTTCAGGACGGTGCCGTAGTCGCGTTCCTCCGTCTCGCAGTGCCCGCGCAGGACGTCCAGCTTGTGCCGGACCTCCTCGGGCGTCGAGGCGAAGAGGTTGCAGGCGTCCGCGTACCGGGCGACCAGCCGCAGCGTCTTGCGCTCGCCCCCGCCGCCGATCAGGATCTCCGGGTGCGGGGCGCTGACCGGTGCGGGCACGCACAGGGTCTCGGCCAGCCGGTAGTGCTCGCCCTCGAACGGGCCGTTGTCGTCCGGGTCCCACATCCGCAGGCAGACGCGCAGGGCCTCCTCGAGCCGCTCGAACCGCTCCGCCGTCGGTGGGAACACCACCCCCAGTCCCTCGTGCTCGCGGTCGTACCAGGCCGCGCCGATGCCCAGCGAGGCCCGTCCGCCGGACAGCACGTCGAGCGTGGTGGCGATCTTGGCGAGCAGCCCGGGATGCCGGTAGGTCACGCCGGTGACCAGCGCGCCGAGCTTGACCGTGGAGGTGTGGGCCGCGAGATACCCGAGGGTCGTGTAGGCCTCCAGCATGGGGGCCTCGGCGCCGCCGTTGAACTCCATCTGGAAGTAGTGGTCCATCACCGACAGCCGGCTCACCCCGGCCGCCTCCGCGGCGGCACCGGCCGCGGCGAGCTCGGCGCCCAGCGCGGCCGCGCCCCCGGTGGTGCCGAACTGGTTGATGTGCACGCCCACACGCATGTCGTCTCCGATCGTCCGGTCTCCCGGTCCTGCCCCGGCCCCCGATGACGCTAGGCCCTGGAGCGCTCTCGAAGTCAAGGGACGCTCCCGGACACCGGCAGGACGCCGGTCGGCCGGACCCTCGCGTTTCCGTCGGGTATCCGGTACGGCGAATGTCGTTCAACCCGCAGACCGGCCCTTGTCTCGTCTGGTAGGGCTGGGGGATGCAGACCCTTTATCGACGACTTCTCGACCTGATGCCCCGTATCGGCGTCCAGGTGACCGACCTCGGGCCCGGGACGGCGGTGGTCTCGCGGCGCGGCGGACCGTACCGGGGGATCCGCGCGGACAAGGACACCTGGGTGCTGCGGCGGACCAGGGACGGAGCGCGGTCCGAGACCGCCGAGGGCAGCGCCGTGCGGCTGGGCGACTCCGGCGCGCTGCTCCTCATGGAGGCGGCGGCCGGGCAGGACGAGCGCAGGCTCCAGCTGGCGGCGGCCGAGTACCTCTGTAGCCAACACGTGGCCGCGATGCTGGAGCTCTACCGCGTGAACTGTGTCTTCGACGTCGGCGCCAACAGCGGCCAGTACGCCAAGCGGCTGCGCAGACTCGGCTACACCGGCCGGATCGTGTCCTTCGAGCCCACCTCGGAGACGTTCGCCCGGCTGGAGAAGGCCGCCACGGACGACCCCGACTGGCACGTGTACCAGTGCGGACTGGGCCGCGAGGAGACCACCGCCGAGATCCACATCGGCTGGAAGACGATGAACTCCCTGCTGCCGGCCAGCGACTACGGCAAGGGCCGCTACAGCCGGTTCGCCAAGGCCGACACCGAGGAGATCCGCGTCCGCCGGCTCGACGAGGTCATGGCCGAGGCGCTGGACGGTCTCGCCGATCCGCGCCCGTTCCTGAAGATGGACACCCAGGGCTACGACCTCGAGGTGTTCGCCGGGGCCGGGGAGCGGATCGCGGAGTTCGTGGGGATGCAGTCCGAGGTCGCGGTGCTGAAGCTGTACGAGGGCAGCCCCGGGATGGGCGAGGCGGTGGCGGTGTACGAGGCCGCCGGCTTCGGCATCACCGGCGTCTACCCCGTGACGCGCGAGGCGACCACGGGACGGGTGATCGAGTTCGACTGCGTGATGATGCGCGCGGACGCGGCGCCTACGCCTTGAAGCCGTAGGACGCGCCGCCCAAGCCGCGGAGCCGTCTCCCCACCACCTCCTCCGCCTCCGCGGTCTGTCGTCCGCCGTCCGCCGTCCGCGGTCTGCCGCCCGGGACCCGCAGGCTGGTGAAGGTCGTGCCCCCGAGGACGAGCACGATGGAGCCGAGCGAGAAGGGGATGCCGATCTCGGGCACGTGGACCCGGACTCGTGCGGCGCGTGCGGCGCGTGCGGCGCGTGCTGTGCGGCGCGTGCGGCAGCAGCTTCACGCCGATGAAGCCGATGAAGCCGATGAAGACCGACAGGCCGTAGCCGAGGCGGACCAGCTTCTTCGGGTGGAAATCGTTGTCGGCCGCAGTTGCGTTCCTTCCACCCCGCACGGGTGAACAGCGGGTCTTGTCCTGGCAAGCTGCCGGGGGGCGCGGCTGTCACCCGCCGAACGGCGGGCAGGTTCCGCCGTACGGCGGTGCTCGGACGGGCTGCCGGTGCGCCGATCATGGGCCGCACGAGCCGCCGCGCACCCCCGCTCTGCGCCCCGCGTGAGGAGAAGCCCATGACGTCCGCACCGCCGCCCTTCGACCCGGAACTCGGCGCCGCCCTGGAACTCATCAGGGAGGTGATCCAGCCGGGGCTGGCCCCCGAGGACATCGACGCCGTCCGTCAGGGGCCGGGGATCGCCCTGCTCGCCGATCTCGACCTGACCCTGGGCGGGGCCTTCGAGGTCGAGGACCGGACGGTGCCGGGGCCCCAGGGCTCCCCGGAGATCTCGCTGCTGATCTGCCGGCCGACGTCACCGGCTCCGGAGCGCCCGCGTCCGGTCGTCTACCACGTGCACGGCGGCGGCATGGTCCTCGGCAACAACCGGGTCGGCGTGGACGTGGCCCTCGAGTGGGCGCGGGAGCTGGACCTGGTCGTGGTGTCCGTGGAGTACCGGCTGGCGCCGGAACACCCGCATCCGGCGCCCGTCGACGACGTGTACGCCGGCCTGCTGTGGACGGCGGAGCACGCCAAGGAGCTGGGCGCGGACCCGGAGCGGATCGTGATCGCCGGGGCGAGTGCGGGTGGCGGCCTCACCGCCGCGCTCGCCCTGCTGCTGCGCGACCGTCAGGGGCCGCGGCCGCTCGGCCAGATGCTGATGTGCCCGATGCTGGACGACCGCAACGACACGCCCTCCAGCCACCAGATGGCGGGCCTCGGCGTCTGGGACCGCACGGCCAACGAGACCGGGTGGACGGCCCTGCTCGGCCCCACCTCCGCGAACAGCGTGCGCAGCCGGTCCGGGTGGGCTGCCCGGGCCGTCCCGGACGCTGCGGGCCCCTGCGGCGCGTTTCAGGAACCGGCGTGAGCGCGGGTGGTTCCTGAGCGGGCCGGGGTTCTGGAGCCGCACCCTGGGCGGGCCCTCCTCTGCGAGGACGTGCTCAGTCGGTCCGGGTGGGCTGCCCGGGCCGTCCCGGACGCTGTGGGCCCCTGCGGCGCGTTTCAGGAACCGGCGTGAGCGTGGGTGGTTCCTGAGCGGGCCGGGGTTCCTGGGCTGCGGTCCGAGCGGGCACTATTCCGCGAGCAGCCTGCGGAGCCAGTTCAGGTGGGCTGCCCGGGCCGCCCTGGACAGCGCGGCCTGTGGGGCGAAGCCGTCGAAGCCGTGGAAACCGCCCGGCCAGACGTGCAGTTCCGCGACCCCGCCGGCCTGCCAGATGCGGGAGGCGTAGGCGACGACCTCGTCCCGGAACGTCTCGGCGGAGCCCACGTCGAGGAAGGCCGGCGGCAACGCGGACAGGTCCCCGGCGCGGGCGGGCGCGGCGTACGGGGAGACGTCCGGGCCGCCGCGCCGCTCGCCGAAGGGGTGGCCGGGTCTCTCCTCGTCGGTGCTCGTGTGGCGCATCATGGCCGTATGAAAGAGCTGGCCGGGCGTCTGACCGCACTGGACCCGGACGCCGGTGCCGCCGTGCGGGTCATCGCCTACTTCGACCGGCTGGCCGAGTCGCGGGCCGGGGTGGAGGCGCTGATGCGCGGGGCCGCGGTGCTCTCCGGGGTGCCCGCGCGGCTCGTCGACGCCGACCGGCGGGTGCGGATCAGGGTGGAGCCCGACGGCACCCGCCGGGACACGGATCTGCCGCCGGACCCGGACTGGCCGTCCACCGCGCTGACGCCCGACGGCCCTCCCGCGCTGTGGCTGGAACGCGCCGGTGCGACACCGAGCGTCGTGGACGCCGTGATCCTCGAACGCGCCGCCGGCGCGGCACGCGTCGTGCTCGACCGCACCCGTGGACGGGCGCCGCTCGACGACCCCGCCCTGATCGAGACCCTCCTCGACGCCACGGCCGCCGAGCCGGCCCGGCTGCACGCGGCCCGCCGACTCGGCCTGAGTCCCACGGTCCCGGCCCGCGCCCTGGCCACACCCGGCGGCCGGCCCCGGGTGCTGCCGGCGGACGCCAGGGACGCGGTTCCGGCCGGCCGGGTCGGGGTCGGACCCGCCGTGCCGGTGCCGGACCTGCCCCGCTCCTGGACCTCGGCCCGCGCCGCGCTCCGCTTCACCGCGGACGGCACCGCGCAGGACCCGGGCCCCCGCGTCGTGTACGCCGACGAGCTCGGCGGCGTCGCCCTGCTGGCCGACCTCGTCGTGCCCGGGGCCGAACCCCCGCCGGACGTCCACGCGGTGGAGGCGGCCGCCGCGGACGCCCCCTGGCTGCTCAGCACCCTGTACGCCGTCACCGCCACCGCGAGTCTGCGGGCGGCGGCGGCCGAGGCGAACGTCCACCACTCCACGCTCCAGGACCGGCTGGTCCACGCCGAGCACCTGCTGGGGTGGCCGGTGCGCACGCCCCAGGGCCGGCTGCGGCTGCACCTCGCGCTGACGATGCGGCGGCTGGCGCGGCCGTAGCGGCACCCCCCGGGGAAGAAGGGGCGGCCAGGGCTGAGGCGGCGAACGGCGTTCAACCGTTCGGTTGAACGGGGATTCCACCGTACGCGCGTCGTCCGCGCCGTCCGGACGACGCGCACCCACCGCCGGGCGCAGCAGAATCGACCTCGACCGTGGCGCCCGGTCCCGCACCCCCCTCAGCGTTCGAAAGTAGGTCTCCCCGCCATGCCCAGCTTCCCCAGCAGAAGGCGCCTGCTCGCCACCGGTGCCGGTGCCGCCCTCGGTCTGGGCGCCCTCGGCGCCACCACCACCCCGGCAGCCGCGTCCACGGCGCCGGCCGCTCCCCGGCGGGCCTCCGGCGCCGAGGAGACCAGGTCGCTCGACGAGCTGTACCGGGCCGCGCTCGCGGAAGGGGGCAAGCTCGTCGTCTACGCCGGCGGGGACACCCCGACCCAGCAGGACGGCACCAAGGCCGCCTTCCTCAAGGCATTCCCCGGCATCGACCTCAGGCTGATCGTGGATTACAGCAAGTACCACGACGTCCGCGTCGACAACCAGCTCGCCACCGGCACCCTCGTACCCGACGTCGTCCAGCTCCAGACGCTCCAGGACTTCGTCCGCTGGAAGTTTCAGGGCCGGCTGCTGCACTACCGGCCCGCCGGGTTCGGCAAGGTGTACGACGCCTTCAAGGACCCGCAGGGCGCCTGGGTCGCGATCGGCGCGATCGCGTTCAGCTTCATGTACGGGACGGCCGCGGTCGGTCCTGACGCGCCGCGCACCCCGCTGGACCTGGTCGACGCCAGGTGGAAGGGGAAGATCGCCTCGTCCTTCCCGCACGACGACGACGCGGTCCTCTTCCTGTACTCGCTCTACGTCAAGCACTACGGCTGGGACTGGGTGGCGAAACTCGCCGCCCAGGACGTGCGGTTCGCGCGCGGCAGCAACTCCCCCGGTGACGCCGTGCGCGCCGGCACCCACGCGATCGGCGTCGGCGGCTCGGGGGCTCCCCTGTCGACCGGCCCCGTGAAGTTCGTCGTACCGGACAGGGCCCCCTTCATGTCCTGGGGCCAGCGGGCGGCGATCCTCAAGGCGGCCAGGAACACCACGGCCGCCCAGCTGTACCTCAACTGGCAGCTGTCCAAGACCACCCAGCAGAACTCCTTCAACGGCTGGTCGGTACGTACCGACATCACTCCCCCGACCGGTCTGAAGCCGGTCTGGGAGTACGCCAACGGCAATCTCGACGGTTTCCCCCGCTTCATGTCCGACCGGGCCGAGGTGGAGCGTCTGAAGCAGACGTTCGCCCTGTACTTCGGCGAGGTCAAGGGCGACCCGACGCCGGGCGTGCTCGGGCTTCACCCGGGGGCGTGACGGACGGCGCCCGCCGCCCTCACACCGTCCCTACAGCCGACGGATAGACTCGGCTCCCCTGTTCGAACGGATCATCGTCCAAGGGGTTCCGCCGTGGCCGACCGTGTTCCCGTCCCTTCCTCCGCGAGGACCGCCCGCGGGAGCCGGCCGGTGCTGGACCGGGTCTCCCATCTGACGTTCCTCCTCGTCGTCGGCGCCGGACTGGTCCGGCTCGTGCAGCTGAGGATCGGGCTGTGCTGGGACATCGTGACGGTCAGCACACTGCTGGCGGTCGTCTACGCGGGCGGGCTCGCCGCCGGGGACCGGCTCGGGCGGTTGGGCCGGCCGCTGTGGGTCGGGGCGCTGCTGGCGCTGTGGACCGTCCTGGTCCTCCTCGCCCCCGCGTCGCTCACCGCCGCCTACGTGTGGTGCGCGCTGCCGCTGGCCTGCGCGGCGCTGCGGGTGCTCGGCCCCCGCGCGGCCGGGCTGGCGGTGGCCGTGCTCACCCTCGTACTGGCCGGTCAACTCACCCGCAGTACGGGGCAGTTCGACCCGGAGATCGTACTGATCCCGGTGGCCGCCGTGTGGGGCACCGTGGCGCTCTACCGGAGTCAGCAGCGGGACGCCGCCGAACGGCTGCGGCTCGTCGAGGAGTTGCGGGGCACCCGGGACGTCCTGGCCCGGCAGCAGCGTGAGGCCGGTGTGCTGGCCGAGCGGGCCCGGATCGCCCGGGACCTGCACGACACGCTGGCGCAGGAGCTCGCGGGCGGCGTCATGCTGCTGCAGGCGGTCGAACGGGACTGGGACGCCCGCCCCGACGTGGCCCGGGCCCGGGTGCGAGCCGTCGCCGACGGTCTGCACGCCAACCTCGCGGAGACCCGCAGGATCATCCGGGACCTGACCCCGTCGGCCGTGGACGAGGCCGGTCTCGAGGGTGCGCTGCGGCTGCTGTGCGCCCGGGCGGAGGCGGAGGGGGCGGCGGCCCGTGTACGGTTCCGCTCGCTGGGCGCACCCCGCCCGGTTCTGGACGGCCCGGCGGCCGCGACCCTGTTCCGGGTGGCCCAGAGCACCCTGGCCAATGTGCGCGAACACGCCCGTGCGGTGAACGTCCTGGTCACCCTGCACGGGCACGCCGACCGCGTGGAGCTCGAAGTCCGGGACGACGGCGCGGGGTTCGCGGCGGGCGGCGGCGGGAGCACCCCGGTGCCGGGCCGCGGGCTCGGACTTCCCTCGACCCGGGCGCGACTGCGCGAGTGCGGTGGCGACCTGGAGGTCGGCAGCGCGCCGGGGCGGGGCACGTCCGTGCGGGCCACGGTGCCCGCCTCGGCGGTCTCCCGGCCGGCCGGGGTGCCGAGCGCGGTGGCCGCCCGGTGACCGGTGCTCCGTTGCGTCTGCTGCTCGCGGACGACCACGCCGTCGTACGGGCCGGGCTGCGCGCGCTGCTGGAGGGCGAGCCGGACCTGGTGGTGGCCGGCGAGGCGGGCACCGGGGAGGAGGCCGTCCGGCTGGCGGCCGCGCTCGTCCCGGACGTGGTGCTGATGGATCTGCGGTTCGCCGGTGGCGGGGCCGGGATCGACGGCGTCGAGGCGGTGCGCCGGCTCGCCGTCGCGGCGCCCGGCGTCGCCGTGGTGATGCTGACGAGTTACTCGGGCCGGGTCGACGTCGTACGGGCGCTGGAGGCGGGGGCGCGGGGCTACGTCCTGAAGGCGGGACCGCCCCGGGAACTGTTCCGGGCGGTGCGCGGCGCGGCCGCCGGGGCGCTCGGGCTGGCCTCGGCGGTGGTGGGCGAACTCGTCGGCCGAGTACCGGATCCCGAGCGCGAGTTGAGCGGGCGGGAGGTGGAGGTGGTGCGGCTGCTGGCCGACGGGCTGAGCAACCGGGCGATCGCCGGGGCCCTCTTCCTGAGCGAGGCGACCGTGAAGACCCACCTCGTGCGGGTCTACCGCAAGCTGGGTGCGGACAACCGGGCGGCCGCGGTGTCGGAGGCGGTGCGCCGGGGACTGCTGGATCTGGCCTGACGTGCGGACGGGGCACCCGGCGTGCGGGCGCCCCGTCCGGCAGGTCAGACGTTGGCCTGCTCGGGCGCGGCGGCCTGGTCGGTGGCGTCCCCGCCGGCCGCCGCGGTGCGGGCGGCCGGGATGACGGCGGCGATGGCCGCGGAGACCAGGGCGAGTGCACCGCCGACCAGGAGCGCGGTGCGGAAGCCGTCCTCCGAGGCGAGGGTGTGGCCGCCCATGGTCGTGGTCATCTGGGAGAGGATCACGCCGATGACGGCGGAGCCGATCGAGGTGCCGAGCGACCGCATCAGGGTGTTGAAGCCGTTGGCCGCGGCGGTCTCCGTGAGCGGGACCGAGTTCATGATCAGGGCGGGCATGGCGCCGTAGGCGAGGCCCACGCCGCTGCTGGTGATCATCGTGACCAGCATGACGCCCCACGCGGAGCCGATCAGCGCCTGGGCGACGAAGTAGCCGGCGGCCAGTACCAGGGCGCCGCAGACCAGGGTGAACTTCGGGCCGCGGGCGTTGGTGAGCTTTCCGCCGAGCGGGGAGACCAGCATCATCATCAGGCCACCGGGCGCGATCCACAGGCCGGCCGCCAGCATCGACTGGCCGAGGCCGTAGCCGGTGGCCTCCGGGAACTGGAGCAGCTGCGGCATGACCAGCATGCTCGCGTACATGCCGAAGCCGATGAAGACCGAGGCGACGTTGGTCAGGAGCACCCGGGGGCGGGCCGTGGTACGCAGGTCGACCAGCGGGTCGGTGGTGCGCACCTCCCACACTCCCCAGCCGGCCAGCGCCACGACGGCGAGGGCGAACAGGCCGAGCGTGCTGGCCGAGGCCCAGCCCCAGTCGGCTCCCTTGGACACCGCGAGCAGCAGCGCGACCAGGCCGACGCCGAGACCGAGCGCGCCGGGCAGGTCGAAGCGCTGGCCCTTGGCGCCGGCGGGGACGTCCGGGACGAGCCGGTAGATCAGGACGGCCACGACGGCGGCCAGGGCGGCCGAACCCCAGAACAGCACCCGCCAGTTCGCGTACTGGGCGACCGCGGCGGCCAGCGGCAGGCCGATGGCGCCGCCGATGCCCATGGAGGCGCTGACCAGCGCGATGGAGCCGCTGAGCTTCTCGGCCGGTACGACGTCCCGCAGCAGCGCGATGCCGAGGGGCACCATGCCCATGCCCATGCCCTGGAGACCGCGTCCGACGATCATCGTCACGACGTCGGAGGCGAACGCGCACACCACCGAGCCCACGATCAGCGGCACGGAACAGGCGAGCAGCATCCGGCGCTTGCCCACCAGGTCGCCGAGGCGGCCGACGACCGGCACACACACGGCGGCGACCAGCAGGGTCACCGTGATCACCCAGGCCGCGTTCGAGGACGACGTGTCGAGGATCTGCGGCAACTCGGCGATGAGGGGGGTGACCAGCGTCTGCATGATCGCCGCGGTGGTGCCGGCGAAGGCCAGCGTGGCGATCACGGCGCCCGGGCGGGACGTGGGTGGGAGAGCGGGGGCGCCCATGGGACTCCTCGACTTGGGATGTGCGGTGAAGGATCCGCGCACAGGAACTGCGCGGAGGATCGACCCGAAGGATGTGCATCGTACATGTCGTATGTATCAAGCACATGTTGTGGCCTGCGCACAGTGGTGTGCCAGGATGGTGCGGGCGCACGGAAGCAGGAGGTCGGGCACATGGAGTCGCCGACACACGAGGTCGAGTACGAGCAGATGCTGCTCAGCCGCCACACGTTCCTGAACCAGCGGGGCGGCCGTCGCAACAACAGCCTCATGGAGCGCAGCGCCTACATCCTGCTGAGCCGGATCCGGGTCCAGGGACCCATGTCGATCGGGGAGCTCAGCGACGCCTTCGGCCTGGACGCCTCCACGCTGAACCGGCAGACCGCGGCGGCCATGCGGGCGGGTCTCATCGAGCGGATCCCCGACCCGGAGGGCGGGATGGCCCGCAAGTTCCGGCTCACCGACGAGGGCACCCGCCTGCTGGACTCCGAGCGCGAGGGCATCGTGGAGATCCTGGGCCAGGTGATGACCGACTGGCCGGACGAGGACATCGCCGCCTTCGCGGACTATCTGCGGCGCTTCAACTACGGCATCGAGGCGATCGGCGGCCGGCCCTGGCCGCGCCCGTGACCGCGCGGGCCGGTCGGCCCGCCGACCCGGTCCCGCGCTCCCGTCTCCGGTCTCCCGGGTCGCCGTCACCGGCCCCCAGCCCCCGGCCCCTGGCCCCTGGCCCCTGGCCCCTGCAGGTAACGGCACGGCGCACCCGGCCAGGCCGTAGGCCGCCGACCCCGCGTTGCCCAGATCGACGAGTCCAGGGCGGGGTCGCGGGCCGAGTCCCCGTCACCGCGTCTCGTGCGGTCGCCGCGGGAGAGAGGGGTGCCGCGGCGCTTCTCCCCTGTTCCGGTCCCCCGGTCGGTTCCGGCCGTCAGACCCGTCCGGCCCCGCCTCGGACCCCCGTGGCGGCCCCGCCTCAGGCCCCTGTCCGGTCCTGCCGCCAGACCCCCGTCCGGCTCCGTCGTCAGCCCCCCGGCCGGTCCCCCGCCAGACCTCCGTGGCGGCCCCGCCTCAGACCCCCGGCCGGCCCCGCCGCCAGACCTCCGTGGCGGCCCCGCCTCAGACTC
>NZ_JBHWUU010000032.1:0-86033 GCF_042737375.1 Streptomyces sp. NPDC060000 | reverse complement strand
TCCGGGGCGGCGCGGGGGGCGCCCCCCGCCCCCCCCGACACGGGCACCACCACAGACCCGAAAGCCGCAGACCCGGACGCCGAGGCCACAGACGCCGAGGCCACGGACGCCGAGGACTCCGGCGCCGAGACCGCGCGCCCCTTCAGGATCGTCGCCGTCACCTCCTGCCCGACCGGCATCGCCCACACCTACATGGCGGCCGAGTCCCTGGAGAACGCGGGTCGTGAGGCGGGCGTCGAACTGGTCGTCGAGACGCAGGGCTCGGCCGGCTTCACCCGGCTCGAACCGGCCGTCATCGCCGCGGCGGACGGCGTGATCTTCGCTCATGACGTCCCCGTACGCGACAAGGACCGCTTCGCGGGCAAGCCCACCGTGGACGTCGGCGTGAAGGCGGGCATCAACCGTCCCGCCGCACTCATCACCGAGGTGCGGGGGAAGGCAGCGCGCGGTGAGGTGAGCGCCGCGGCGGCCGGCGGCGGCACGCCGGTCGAGCGCACCGGCGAGTCCGGTGACAGTTACGGCACCAAGCTGCGCAAGTGGCTGATGACGGGCGTCAGCTACATGGTCCCGTTCGTCGCCGCGGGCGGTCTGCTGATCGCTCTCGGGTTCGCGATCGGCGGCTGGGAGATCAACAAGGCGCCCTCGGTCATGGAGCACTTCTCCTGGACCGAGGTCGACAGCTGGGGCGCCCTGCTGTTCCAGATCGGCGGGGTCGCGTTCGGCTTCCTCATCCCGGTCCTGGCCGGTTACATCGCGTACGGCATGGCGGACCGGCCCGGCCTCGTGCCCGGCTTCGTCGGCGGCATGATCGCCTCCAACATCGCCGCCGGCTTCCTCGGCGGGCTGGTCGCCGGTCTGCTGGCGGGTGGCATCGTCCTCGCGATCCAGCGGATCAAGATCCCGCCGGTGTTCCGGGGCATCATGCCGGTGGTGGTGATCCCGCTGATCTCCTCGCTGATCGTCGGCTTCCTGATGTTCGTCGTGATCGGCAAGCCCATCGCCGAGGCCCAGAAGGGCATGACGGACTGGCTGGCCGGCCTCTCCGGCACCAACGCCGTCCTGCTGGGCGTGCTGCTCGGCCTGATGATGTGCTTCGACCTCGGCGGCCCCGTCAACAAGGTCGCGTACGCCTTCGCAACGGCCGGTATCGCCGTCCAGGACCCCAGCGACTCCGCGATGAAGGTCATGGCCGCGGTGATGGCCGCGGGCATGGTCCCGCCGCTGGGCATGGCGCTCGCGACCACCGTCCGCAAGAAGCTCTTCACCCCGACCGAGCGCGAGAACGGCAAGGCCGCCTGGGTGCTGGGCGCCTCCTTCATCTCCGAGGGCGCGATCCCGTTCGCGGCGGCCGACCCGCTGCGGGTCATCCCGGCCTCGATGGCGGGCGGCGCGGTCACCGGTGCCCTGTCGATGGCCTTCGGTGCCACCCTGCGCGCCCCGCACGGAGGCATCTTCGTCGTCCCGCTGATCGGCAACCCGTTCCTGTACCTGGTCGCCATCGCGGCGGGCGTGTGCGTGACGACGGGCGTGGTCGTCGTCCTCAAGGGCCTGCGCAAGCCGGTCCCCGGCACCACCGGGCCCGGGACGACGGACGACCCGGCGGCCGTCACGACGGCGGAGACGAAGCAGCCGGTGGCCGCGTAAGCCTCACCCTGCCTGCGGCTGCCTGCGGCTGCTTGAGGTGGCGGGTGCGGGTGCGGGTGCCGGGTGCTGGTGCCGGGACCGCCGGACCGCCGGACCGCTGGACCGCGAATGCGGCTGCCGGCTGTGGACTGCTGACACCGGAGTACGGCCAGGGGGTGACCATCTGCGGCAATTAGTGGCTCTCCATGCCGAACGGGCCTATCGCATGATCTGCGCGATAGGCCCGACCTGCGAGATACGTCACGGTCCGGGGCGCACGCCCCGTACCGTGGTGTCTACTGGGCGGTATGCCCGTGCATCTAACGCCCCCTCAGCTGACGGCCCTGACCGTCCTCGCCGTGGCGTCCGTCGCCTGGCTGATGCTCATGACCCGCATACTGCGGCGCGGCCGCTCAGCCGGTGAGGTCCACGCCGCGCTCCCCGCCCCGCAGGTGCTGCCCGCCCTCCCGCGTCAACGGCAGTCCGATCCTGGCCTGGAGGCCGTCGAACTGACCCCGGCGGAGAAGGATGCCTTCGCCGGCCTGGTACGGCAGCTCAGCGGCGGCGGCTGAACAGCGGCTCGGCGGCGGTCACTGAACGGCTCGGGAAACCTGCGCCGCCCTGCGTTCCATCGCGTCCCGGGCCGCGGTCTCGGACGCGTACACCTCGCACATGTGCCGTCCGTCGGACGTCGCCGTGTGTTCGACCTCCCACAGGGAGATCTCCCGGCCGTCGCGCAGCAGGAACGCGTGCTCGTAGAGCGAGTAGCCCAGGCCGATCCGGCCCGCCCGGCAGGGCCGTCCGAAGGCCTGCGTGATCTGGTGCGCGAAGGCCGACTTCAGCAGCGCGGACGTGTCCGCGTCGGGCCGGTCGGGGTTCTCCGCTCGGCGCAGCAGCCTGCGCGCGTGGTCCGCCGAGTCGTCCGGCACGTACACGTGTCGGGGCCCGGGGACCGGCGACAGCTGCACCATCACCGGCAGTTCGAAGTCCGGCGTGTCCGACGGCAGCGGCAGCCGGGCCGTGGCGGCGCGCAGCTCCTCCTCGTCGACGTACACCTCGTGCTGCGGCTCGCTGCCCGGCGCGGTGTTGTGCACGAGCTCCCACAGTGTGAGCGCGCAACCGTCCGCCAGCAGCCAGGTGTGCCGGTACGTCTCCCGGTGCAGGCCCGCACTGTGGTGCGCGGAGTGCAGAGAGCTGTCATGGGCGAGTGCGCAGTCGAGCCGCCGCAGGGCCTCGTCGGGCAGCTCGAACGAGTTCAGGGCGCGACCGAGCAGCCGCGCGAGGTGCTCCTCCGGAGACTCGGGCGACTCGGCTGGTTCGTACGCTGTTGTCTCGTACGGAACGCTCAAGGTTTCTCCCGGCGTTGCTGCATGTCACCTTGTGGGTGCATACCGTAGCCCCTCGGTCGGACATCATGCCCGGGAACCGAGAAAACGTACGCCGTGAAAACGAGGGGGCCGCGCGAAAAATTCCCGCACGGCCCGACAGTCCGTCAGAAAACGCCGGTCGGAGGGCCTCTCCGGCGATCAGGCGGAACCCCCTGCGGTCCACTCCGCCCAGGACATGTTCCATCCGTTGAGCCCGTTGTCCGGGGCGACCGTCTTGTCGGGAGAGTTCTTGACGATCACCACGTCGCCGATCGCCGAGTTGTCGTAGAACCACTTGGCTGATGTGTCGCCCTGCGCGCCCTGTATGTCCGCGAGTCCCACACAGCCATGGCTGGTACCGGTACGGCCGAAGGGAGGATTGCCTCGGTTGTACCAGTAGTTGCCGTGGATGAAGGTGCCGGACGTCGTCAGGCGCATCGCGTGCGGCACGTCCGGGATGTCGTACTCGCCGCCCAGATTGACCGTCCGGCTGTTCATGCGGGTCTGCGTGAACTTCTCGGAGATCACCATCTGGCCGTTGTACGTGGTGTGCTCCGGGCTGCCCGACGAGATCGGAACCGTCTTCAGGGTCCGCCCGTCCCGCACCACCGTCATGGTCTGCGTGTTGACGTCGACCGTGGACACCTGCGACCGACCGATGGTGAAGGTGACCGTCTTCTTCTGCACCCCGTAGACGCCGTTCGCGCCCTCGACGCCGTCCAGGTCGATCTTCATCGTGACCTTGGAGCCGGCCTTCCAGTACTCCTCGGGCCGGAAGTCGAGCCGCTGCGCGCCGAACCAGTGCCCGACCACCTGCTGGCCGCTGCTGGACGTGACCGTGATGTGCGACTGCACGGCCTTCGTGTCGCCGATGGCCTTGTCGAAAGTGAACGACACCGGCATCCCGACGCCGACCGTCGTGCCGTTGTCCGGGGTGTAGGTCCCTATGAAGCTGTTGGCCGAAGCGACCGTAGTGAAGATGGAGTTGGCGGCGGCGGTCTTGCCGTTCGCGTCCTTCGCGGTCGCCGATATCTGGTACTTCGTCCCGCGCTCCAGCCGCTCCTTCGGCTTCCAGGTGCTGCCGTCGGCCGCCAACGAACCCTCGACGGCCTGACCGGACCCGGCCACCGTCATCCTCACCTCGGTGAGCCGGCCGTCACTCACCTTCACTCCGGTCGCGTTGATCGACGCGCCTGTCGAACCGTCCTTCGCCGAGATGGCGATCTTCGCGGTGGACGTCTTGACGCTGCTCCCAGTGTCCTTGGCGTCGTCCTTGTTCTTGGCGTTGGCGCTGCCCCCGCAGGCGGTCAGGGTCAGGGCGCCGACCACCAGGACGGCACAGGCTCCCACTGCGCGCCGCACTGTCATGTCCGCCTTTGTCACGGGCTGCTCCAGTTTCATGTGAGGTGAGTGATCCGCTCCAGTACGTGGAGAAGGAGGGACCAGGCGGCCGGTGAGGTTCCCTCCGACCGCCCTTGACGCCATCACGTGACAGAACCCGGACAATCACCGGCGCCGGCGCGGGTGATTGTCCCGGCGCCCCTCTCGGCCGAGGAAGTTTGGAGCTCCTGACGCTGGAGTGCGTTCAAGAGCGTTTTGGTGAGCGGGAGCGGGGGCGGTCGGTTTCGCCGTATCCCCGGACCACGGACACGATCCGTGCCGTCCGGACGCGGTGCGAACGCGGGCAACCAGAACGCCCAGCACCGTCCGGGGCGTTCGGCCGGCATGAGACCTGGCAACAGGACTCACTCCCGCTCAGTCTCCAGGAACGGTCACCGGCCCCCGTACAACTCCTCGTACGACGGCCACGCCCCGCCCGGCCCGTCCACCGATTCGGCGGCGCGCACGGCCCGTACGATCGCGCGCGTCACCGTGTCGGCACCCGCCGCGAGGATGTCGTTCAGGGCGAGCGGGTTCTCGGGGTCGAGGGGACGGGCACCCGTAGCCAGCGTGAAGACCGTGTCCCCGTCGTTGAGCAGGTGCACCGGCCGCACGGCACGGGCGATGCCGTCGTGCGCCGTACCCGCCAGCTTCTGCGCCTGCGCCTTCGACAGGTCCGCGTCGGTGGCGACCACCACGAGCGTGGTGTTGAGCAAGGGAGGCGCGTTCCGTGCCGTGGTCTCGGCGAGACGTCGGCGCGCGGCCTCGTGCACGCGCGCGTCCGGGTACTCCACACGCCCCTGGAACAACTCCCCGTACAGCACGCCGGTCTCCGGGTCCGCTACCGACCCGGCCGCGTTGGCCACCACCAGTGCGGCCACCGTGATCCCTGAGTCGAGGAGCACACTCGCGCTGCCGACGCCGCCTTTCATGGGCCCGACGGCGGAGCCCGTCCCGGCACCCACGCATCCCTCCCGCACCCGAGCCCCCGGAGCGCTCGCCGCGGCCGCCTCCACGGCCGCCCGGCCGGTGGCCGCGTCAGGGCGGGCCCGGAAGTCGCCACCCCGCCCCAGGTCGAAGACGCAGGCGGCGGGTACCACCGGGACGACGTGCGTCGGATCCGTCCCGACGCGGACCCCGCGCCCCTGCTCCTCCAGCCAGGCCATCACGCCGGAGGCCGCGTCGAGCCCGTAGGCGCTGCCGCCGGTCAGCACGATCGCCTCGACCCGCTGCACCACATTGCGCGGATCGAGGGCGTCGGTCTCCTTCGTGCCGGGACCGCCGCCGCGCACGTCCACGGCGGCCACGGCGCCGTCCTCCGGCGCGAGGACGACCGTCGTACCGGTGAGCCAACCGTCGCCCGTCCGCGTGGCGTGTCCCACGCGGACGCCGACGACATCCGTCAGAGCGTCAACTGTCATGTGAGCCAGTCTCGCCCGGTTCACACCCTGCGCGGTGGTGTCACAGCGCGTCACACCACCGCGCTCGAAGCCCGTGCGGGGTTCTCCCGTGACTCCCGCGCGACCAGGCGCGCCGTCAGAATCGTCCCGGTCGCCACCGCCAGCGCCGACACCAGACCGGCCGCGAGGACCGCCCACTCGCCGAGGAAGGTGCAGCAGATCACCAGCAGCGCGGTGACGGGCAGCACCAACTGCTGAGCCAAACCCACCTTGAAGTGGCGTGCGTGCAGCGCCCAGACCGTCAGCAGGTACAGCGCCGTCGGCAGGGTGACCGCGGCCGACGCGGCGACCGTGGAGAGATGGGCCTCGCCGACCGCCTGCTCGACCGCGACCTCCAGGCCCGCTCCGATCGCCGCGGCCGAGGCGAAGACGAGGTAGTGCCCGTAACCCCAGAGAAACGACTGCCTGTTGGAGCGCAGATGCCCGTGGATGGGCACCACGAAGTAGATCCACCAGGCGGCGAAGACGATCAGCAGTCCGCCCACCGCGATCGGCAGCAACTCGCCCAGCGCGTCGTTCTTCTCGATGCCGGACTTCACGGCGACCGTGGCCGCCGCGATCGTCTCGCCCAACACGATGATCGTGAACAGCCCGTAGCGCTCCGCGATGTGATGCGGATGCCAGGACGTCGGATGGTCCTTCTCCGCGTAGATCGGCACGCACATCTCCAGCGGCGCCATCACCAGGAACAGCCACGCCCTGCCGCCCTCGGGCAGGGTCAGCAGCCCCAGCCAGCCGACCTGGCAGAGCAGCACACCCCCGGCGTACCGCAGCGCCATCGTCCGCTCCGGGCCCTTGGCGGACCACGCGACTCGCAGCCACTGCGAGCTCAGCGCGCACCTCATGATCGCGTAGCCCAACCAGACGGCCACGAACTCGTGATCCTCGAACGCCCGCGACACGCCCGCCGCGAGCACCAGGACCCCGGCGATCTGCACCAGCGTGACGATCCGGTACAGGACGTCGTCGTTGTCGTACGCCGACGCGAACCAGGTGAAGTTCATCCAGGCCCACCAGATGGCAAAGAAGACCATCGCGTAGTTGAGGATTCCCTCGCCTGCATGGGACCCGGCCACGGCATGAACCAGTTGGATGCCCGCCTGGGCGATGGCCACGACGAAGCACAGGTCGAAGAAGAGCTCGAGTGGCGTGGCGACCCGGTGTGTCTCGTCCCGCCCGCGCGCGGTCAGCCTGCGCAGAGGTTTCGCGCGGCTGGGGGCCGGTGAGGCGGGGGTCCCGGAGGGGGAGGGAGCGGCCGGCGGGGGCGTACTGGACGTCATGGGTACCAGCACAGCAGACAACCGCCGGAAAATCTTGTGCGGAATCCGCAGGCCCGCGGGACGCCCGGCGGGTGGCCGCGCCCCGATCCGAGCGGGTGCCGGGGCCGTACCCTGGACGGATGAGTACCTCCTCCGCCTCCGAGCCGCGCGACCCGAAGGCCGCGCTGATCTTCGACGACCCACTGGACCGGCAGTCCTCGGACGACACCGACCGCGGGTGGGGCGAGCGGCCGGCGACCGAGGGCGACAGCGTCGCCGACCTGAAGCGCTTCCTCGACGAGAAGCCGCCCCACCACATCTGAACCCGGCTCGTGGCGGTGCCGAGACAGGCCCGGTGGCCCCGGCGGAGCACCGACCGCAGTGCCTCCGGTACCGCCACTACCGCTCGTTGCGGCCCGCGTCCCGCTGGGCGACCAGCGCGTCGCGGATCTCCTTGAGCACCTCCAGCTCGGTCACCTCCAGGACCTCCTTCGTGCCCTCCTTGGCCTTCCTGCGGGCTTCCACGGTCGCCAGGTACTTCGACATGGGCAGAACCATCAGGAAGTAGACGACCGCCGCGGTGACCACGAAGGTCAGGGTCGCGCCGAGGACGGATCCCCACAGGATCTGCACGCCCGTCGCGCTGTCCCCCGTTCCGGCGCAGCGGCCCTTGAGGCAGGAGCTGTAGCCGTCCAGATTCTGGGTGCCGACCGCTCCGATGAGCGGGTTGATGATCCCCTTCACTACCGAGTTGACGATGTTGGTGAAGGCCGCGCCGATCACCACCGCGACGGCCAGATCGACGACGTTCCCACGCATCAGGAAGGCCTTGAAGCCCTGCCAGACGCTTGCCTTCTTTGCGCTCACCTCGGGGACACTCCTCGCATGTACAGGTTGTGGAACAAACAGCTCCGCAACCTACGTCAACGCCAGGCGACCGTGTCCAACGAGGTCCCTGGAACGAGGGGTTTGACGTCACCACAGGGTCACCGCCAGCCGAGCCGTCGCGCTCGCCCCCGCCAGGCGCGCGGCGGTGGACCGGGGCACCGAGAGGACGACCAGCGCCCCGTCGTCTGCCGTGCCGGCAGTGGTGTCCAGCGGCTCCGGAACCTTCGTCACCAGGGCTCCGCGCGCGACCACATGGGCATCGCCGCCCGGGTCGCCCATGCCGCCCATCGCCGTCGGTTCGGCAGCGATGACATCGACCCGGTCACCGGGGCGCAGCAGTCGGACCGTCGCAGCGTCGGCGATCCGCACCGGAGCCGTCACCTTCTCCCCGGCGTGAGGGCCATACCCAGGGGCGCGCGCTGACGCCTGCGTGCGGGCGTGCGATCCCCCGCTCGCGTCCGCATGCGAGGGCCCAGCGCCGGGATGTCCGCGCCCCGGATCGTCGCCCCGAGGGCCGGCCGCCAGAAGCGTGGCCGCGGTGATGGCGAGCCCCAGGGCGATGGCCCGCCGTCGGCTCCGTACGAGCCGTCCCAGCCGGTACCGTCCGCCGCGGACCCGCACGGGAGCGAACGCCGGCACCTGGCACGTGGCCGGAGCGTCCGCGCCGAGTCGGTGCGCCGCGGGCGGGAGAGAGAAGGGAACGGGCGAAGGGAACGGAGAGGGAGGAACGAGGGGGTCGGACATGGGATCACCACCTGCGAGGAGGGACGGGTCTGCGAAGCCACGATGAGCCTTCGCGCCGCCGCTCGCCGGAGCCGGTGGACTACCGCCGGGTTGTGGACAACTCCCTCACTCGAAGGAGGACTTCCGCCCCCGAGCATCCGGACTCCCCCGCACCTGCGAGTCCGTCAAGGCAGCTCGAACCCCGGATTCAGACCGCCCAGCGCGTTCACACACAGGCAGTCCCGCTCCCCGTCGGAAGGCAGCGCGGCCACCGTGTCGAACAGCACGCCCCGCAGCCGGTCCACGTTCGCCGCGAATACCCGCAGCACTTCCTCGTGCGAGACGCCCTCACCTCTCTCGGCGCCCGCGTCAAGATCGGTGACCAGGGTCAATGACGTGTAGCAGAGCTCGATTTCACGGGCGAGCGCGGCCTCCGGATGCCCCGTCATACCCACCACCGACCAGCCCTGCGCCTGGTGCCACAACGATTCGGCACGGGTGGAGAACCGCGGTCCCTCGATCACGACCAGCGTCCCGCCGTCCACCGGTTCCCACTCCCGGCCGCGCGCCGCCTTCAGAGCCGCGGAGCGCCCCACGGGGCAGTAGGGGTCGGCCAGGGACACGTGCACCACGTTGGGCACCGTGCCGTCGGGCAAGGGCAGCCCGTCGAAGTACGTTCCGGTCCGCGACTTCGTACGGTCGACCAGCTGATCGGGCACGAGCAGAGTGCCGGGCCCGTACTCGGACCGCAGACCGCCCACCGCGCCTGGACCGAGGACCTGGCGCGCCCCGACCGAGCGCAGCGCCCACAGGTTGGCCCGGTAGTTGATCCGGTGCGGCGGCAGATGGTGTCCGCGGCCGTGCCGGGGCAGGAAGGCGACCCGCCGGTCGGCGATCTCGCCGAGGAAGAGGGAATCGCTGGGCGGTCCGTAGGGGGTCTCGACCTGGAGCTCGGTCACATCGTCGAGGAACGAGTAGAAGCCGGAGCCGCCGATCACGCCGATCTCTGCGTTCGCCTTGTTCGCCATGCGTCGCACCCTAACCGCCCCGGGAAACGCCGAAGACCCCGTCGTCGTATGACGACAGGGTCCCGTGAGGCGGGCCTACGCGGCCGAGCTGCTGCCGGTCGAGGTGCCGGTGCTCGACGGCTTCGAGCCCGAGGACGACGAGGTCGACGGCTTAGAGTCCGAGCCGGACGTCGAAGGCTTCGAGGACGACGCCGGCGCGCTGCTCGACGAGGAGCCGCGGCTGTCGTTGCGGTAGAAGCCGGAGCCCTTGAAGACGATGCCGACGGCGGAGAACACCTTCTTGAGGCGGCCACCGCAGTTGGGGCACTCGGTCAGGGCATCGTCGGTGAACTTCTGCACCGCCTCGAGGCCCTCGCCGCACTCGGTGCACTGGTACTGGTAGGTCGGCACTGTCTTCCTCCTGGCACTCTCACTCAGTGAGTGCTAACGACGGTCTATCTTGACGTATTCCCGAGGATCAGTCCACTGTCACCGGCACGCGGTGACCGACGCCACGTGCGACGGTCCGCGCGCGGGGGTGCGCCGCGAGTCGTGAACGCAGGGCCAGGAGGGTCACCAGGGCGAGCACCGTGCCGCCCATGGGCACCAGGAAACCGGCGCCGCCCCAGAAGCGGTCCTCCAGTTGTCCGGCGACCGTGACGGCGGCCGCCTGGCCGAGCGCGACCGCGCCGGTCAGCCAGGTGAACGCCTCGGTGCGGGCGCCGGCCGGGACCAAATCCTCGACCAGTGTGTAGCCGGTGATCAGCGCGGGAGCGATGCACATGCCGACCAGGAGGCCCAGGCCCGCCAGCGCGAGCACCGAGTGTGCGGCCCACAGGCCGGAGGCGACGAGCGCCAGCGCGGTATAGGCGACGACCAGGCGCTGCCGCGGGGCGGCCTTCCAGGCGATGGCGCCGCAGACCAGGCCGGAGAGCATGTTGCCCGCGGCGAAGGTGCCGTACAGGACGCCGTTCAGGCCGGGATCGCCGATGGACTCGGTGAACGCGGCCAGTGAGACCTGCATGCCGCCGAAGACGGTGCCGATGCCCAGGAAGGCCACGATCAGTACGCGCACCCCGGGGACGCGCAGAGCCGAGGCGTGCTCCACGCGTGCGTGCCCGGCGGCGGCGACCTGGGGCTGCGTGCTCTTCCGCGCGGCGAACAGCAGACCGCCGAACAAGGTCAGCGATGCCTCGGTTACCAGGCCGGCGGCCGGGTTGACGCCGGTGCACAGGGCGGTCGCCAGCAGCGGGCCGAAAACGAAGGTGAGCTCGTCGGTGACGGACTCGAAGGCCGCCGCGGTGGTCATCAGGGGCGAGCCCTTCAGCCGCACGCCCCAGCGGGCCCGCACCATGGGCCCGACTTGCGGCACCGAGGCGCCCGTGGGCACGGCCGCCAGGAACACCGTCCACAGGGGCGCGTGGGTCAGGGCGAGCGCGGTGAGGGTGAGGCCCGACAGCGTGTGCACGAGTACGCCGGGGATCAGCACCGCGCGCTGCCCATAGCGGTCCGCGAGACGTCCGCTGTAGGGCGCGCACAGCGCCATGGAGACACCGGTTACGGCCGCGGCGGCACCGGCCGCGCCGTATGAGCCGGTGGTGTGCTGCACGAGCAGCACGATGGAGATGGTGAGCATCGCGAACGGCTGGCGGGCCGCGAAGCCGGGCAGCAGGAACGTCCAGGCGCCGCGGGTGCGCAGCAGCCGGCCGTATCCCGGGCGGGAGGAGGCCGACGAGTCCTTCGACGGCTCGGTGGTGACCGTGGATGCCACGGCCCGTGCCTTTCTGCCGCCTGGTAGCGCGACCCCGTTCTGTGGCGGGGGCGCCGAGAGCTGTCCTCTTGCGCGTGCTGCGGTAGATGCCGGTGCTCGCTGCGCGAGGTGTCCCGGCCGCCATACGGTCGCGCCAGCTCTGCGTCAGGCAGAGTTGGTTCGATCAAGGTGTGCCTTCATCTTACAGGGGTCAAGGATCGCCATCCCTGTGAAAACGCGCACTGTATGGCGAGCCGCCTCCGAATGAAGGGGGTGTGAACGGTACGAAACGTGCACTTAACGCGTGCCGCCGCCCGTGCCCAGCCATCCGGCGAGTTTGCCGCCGTGCCCGACGGCGCGCAGTCGCCGTTCAGCCGCGTCGCGGACCGGGTCGGTGGCGACGACGAGGAGTTCGTCGCCGTGCCGCAGCACGGTCGTCGGCATCGGCACGAACGACGTCCCGTCGCGCACGACGAGGGTGACGGCCGCCCCGGCCGGCAGCCGCAGCTCGTTGACCTCGACGCCGTGCATCTTCGACCCCTCGGGGATCGCCACCGACAGCAGATGCCCGCGCAGCCGCTCCAGGGGTGCCGACTCGACGCCGAGGTCGGCGGCCTCCGGATCCCCGCCCAGGCGTAGTTTGCGCGCCAGCCAGGGCAGCGTCGGCCCCTGGATGAGGGTGTAGACGACGACCAGGACGAAGACGATGTTGAAGATGCGACGGCTGGCGTCGACGCCGTTCACCATGGGGATCGTCGCCAGGATGATGGGGACGGCGCCGCGCAGGCCGGCCCAGGACATCAACGTCTGCTCCTGCCAGGGCACCCGGAACGGTGTCAGGCACAGCACGACGCTGAGCGGGCGGGCCACCATGGTCAGCACCAGGCCGATGACAAGGGCGGGCAGTACGTCGTCGCCCAGCTCGTGCGGGGTCACCAGGAGGCCGAGCAGCACGAACATGCCGATCTGGGCGATCCAGCCGAGGCCGTCGGCGAACCCGCGGGTTGCGGGCCAGTGCGGCAGTTTCGCGTTGCCCATGACCATCGCTGCGAGGTAGACGCCCAGGAAGCCGCTGCCGTGTGCCAGCGAGCCCGCCGCGTAGGCGGTGACCGCGATCGCCATGACGGCGATCGGGTAGAGGCCGGAGGCGGGCAGCGCGACGTGCCTGAGGCCCCAGGAACCCAGCCAGCCGACCGCGAGGCCGATGGCGGCGCCGATGGCCAGTTCCAGCGCTATCTCGCCCAGCAGCACGTACCAGTGCTCGACGGGGCCCGCCGTGGAGAAGGCGACCACCAGGATGACCACCGGGGCGTCGTTGAAGCCGGACTCGGCCTCCAGCGTGCCCGTCACGCGCGAGGGGAGGGGGATCTTGCGCAGGACGGAGAAGACCGCCGCCGCGTCGGTCGAGGACACCACCGCGCCGATGATCAGCGCCTGTCTCCACTCCAGTCCGGTCACGAAGTGCGCGGCCGTGGCGGTGACGCCGACACTGACCGCGACTCCGGCCAGCGCCAGCGCCGTGGCGGACGGCAGAGCCGGTTCGATCTCCTTCCACTTCGTGCCGAGGCCGCCCTCGGCGAGGATCACGACCAGTGCGGCGTAGCCGATGACCTGGGTCATCTCGGCGTTGTCGAAGTGGATGTTGCCGATGCCGTCCTGGCCCATGAGGACGCCGATGCCCACGTACACGAGCAGGCTGGGGAGCCCGCTGCGCGAGGAGATCCGGACCGCTGCGACGGCGACGAGCAGGACGAGCGAGCAGACGAGCAGGAGCTGGTTGAGGTGGTGGACAGTCAGCGGCGGTCCTTTCACCGGCGCGCGCGGCTTGCGCGCGGGCGCACATGTGCATCGGATACATCGGACACGAAGCTGCGCGCTCCGGACCCAACTACTTCGTTACCTTACCTAACTCTTGACGATTTCTTGACACTCGGCGAGGGAAGATCGAACATCCCTCCGGGCCGCTACCCGACTCCGCGTCAAGTGGCTCAAGGCCCTGCGCCTATGGTTGCTTCAGCGCTCAGTAGAAAGCACAGCCCGCCCTGCCGCTCGCGTTAGGACAGCAAGGACAGCGATGCCCCCCAACACCACCGCCACATCGGGTGACAAGCCCGGCAAGTCCGGCAGGAAAAAGGGGCGCAAAGCCCGTTTGATCGTGCTTGTGCTGGTGCTGGCCCTCATCGGAGGCATCGCCTACGGCGGCTACTGGTCCATCAGCACCGTCCGCGCGTCCTTCCCGCAGACCAAGGGTTCGACCACACTCGAGGGTCTGACCGGGCCCGTGGACGTGAAGCGGGACGGTTACGGCATCCCGCAGATCTACGCGGACTCCGACGAGGACCTGTTCATGGCGCAGGGCTACGTGCAGGCCCAGGACCGGTTCTACGAGATGGACGTGCGCCGTCACATGACCTCCGGGCGCCTGTCGGAGATGTTCGGCAAGAGCCAGGTCGATAACGACGAGTTCCTGCGCACCCTGGGCTGGGACCGCGTCGCCAAGCAGGAGTACGACACCAAACTGTCGGCCGACACCAAGAAGTACCTCCGCGCCTACGCCAAGGGGGTCAACGCCTACCTCAAGGGCAAGGACGGCGCCGACATCTCCCTGGAGTACGCGGCTCTGGGCTTCACCAACGACTACAAGCCCGCCGAGTGGACCCCGGTCGACTCGGTCTCCTGGCTGAAGGCGATGGCCTGGGACCTGCGCGGCAACATGCAGGACGAGATCGATCGCGCCCTGATGACCAGCCGCCTCGGGCCGGCCCAGATCGCCGAGCTCTACCCGCAGTACCCGTACGACCGTAACCAGGCGATCGTCCAGGAGGGTCAGTACGACGAGCTGACCAACACCTTCGAGCAGAGCGACGGCCGGAGCGGCTCCGGCGGCAGCTCCGCGGACGGCGGCTCGGGCGACGGCACGGGTACGTCCTCCGGATCGTCCTCGAGCACGGACGGCTCGGCCCTGCAGAGCCAGCTCTCGGGCCTCTACAACGTTTTGGACGACCTGCCCACGGCCGTCGGCGTGAACGGCAACGGCATCGGCTCCAACTCCTGGGTCGTGGCCGGCAAGTACACGATCACCAGCAAGCCGCTGCTGGCCAACGACCCGCACCTGTCGGCCTCGCTGCCGTCCGTCTGGTACCAGATGGGCCTGCACTGCCGCGCCCTCTCCAGCAAATGCCGGTACGACGTCTCCGGCTACACCTTCGCGGGCATGCCCGGTGTGATCATCGGCCACAACCAGACCATCTCCTGGGGCATGACCAACTCCGGCGTCGACGTCACCGACCTCTACCTGGAGAAGCTCTCCGGCGACGGCTACCAGTACGACAACAAGGTGAAGCCGTTCACCACGCGCGAGGAGACCATCGAGGTCGCCGGCGGCGCGTCGAAGAAGATCGTCGTACGACAGACCCAGGACGGCATGCCGCTGCTGTCCGACCGCGACGACGAGCTCGTCAAGGTCGGCAAGAAGGCCACCGTGAACACCGCGGCGCCCGACCGCGGCGACGGCTACGGGGTCGCCCTGAAGTGGACCGCGCTGGAAGCGGGCAGGTCCATGGACGCCGTCTTCGCCATGGGCATGGCGAAGGACTGGGACGACTTCCGTGACGCGGCCAAGAAGTTCGACGTGCCCTCGCAGAACCTCGTCTACGCCGACACCTCGAACAACATCGGCTACCAGCTGCCCGGAAAGATCCCCACGCGCGCGAAGGGCGTCGACGGCTCGATCCCCACGCCCGGCTGGAACCCCAAGTACAAGTGGACCGGCACGATCGCCTTCGACAAGCTGCCCTACGAGTACAACCCCGACCGCGGCTACATCGTCACCGCCAACCAGGCCGTGGTCGACAAGGACAAGTACCCCTACACGCTCACCACGGACTGGGGTTACGGCGCACGCAGCCAGCGGATCACCGACCTGATCAAGAGCAAGATCAAGGGCGGCGGCAAGATCTCCACCGACGACATGCGGCAGATGCAGCTGGACGACGACAGTGAGATCGCGAAGCTGCTCGTGCCCGTGCTGAAGAAGATCAACCTCGACGACCCGGACGTCCGCGAGGCGCAGAAGCTGCTCGAGAACTGGGGCTTCACCCAGGATGCCGACTCGGCCGCGGCCGCCTACTTCAACGCGGTCTGGCGCAACATCCTCAAGCTGGCCTTCGGCAACAAGCTGCCCAAGGAACTGCGCGTCGAGGGCCAGTGCCTGTGGGTGGACCCGGTCAACACCACCGGCCCGGTCGACGACACCGACAAGGTCCGCGAGTGCGGCCAGCGCGACGCCGACCAGGCGCAGCCGGACGGCGGCGACCGCTGGTTCGAGGTCGTGCGCAACCTCATGTCGAAGCCGGACAGCGACTGGTGGACGACGCCCGAGTCGGGCACCCGCCCCGGCGCCGACCACGACCGCGACAAGCTGTTCAAGCGCGCCATGATCGATGCCCGCTGGGAGCTGACCGCCAAGCTCGGCAAGGACATCGACACCTGGAGCTGGGGCCGGCTGCACCGCCTGTTCCTGAAGAACCAGACCCTGGGCACCAGCGGCCCCGGCTTCCTTCAGTACATCCTCAACCGCGGCCCGTGGAAGCTCGGCGGCGGCGAGGCGACGGTCAACGCGACCGGCTGGAACGCGGCCGGCGGCTACGGCGTCGTGTGGGTGCCGTCGATGCGGATGGTGGTCAACCTCGACGATCTCGACAAGTCGAAGTGGATCAACCTCACCGGAGCCTCGGGGCACGCCTTCAGCGCGCACTACACCGATCAGACGAGCAAGTGGGCCAACGGTGAACTGCTCGACTGGTCCTTCTCGAAGAAGGCGGTAGACGACAGCACCAGCGACACCCTGGTGCTCAAACCCTGAGTGGCCGACGGGCTGACGGGCTGACCGGCCGGAAGGGCCCTCCACGCGCGCGTGGAGGGCCCTTCCGCGTGCGGTTCGGATGTCAGGTGAAGCGGCGCGTCCCCGAGGGCGTCACCACCGTGTGCACCGGCCGGTCATGCGCCTCCTCGGGGACGCGCTCGACGACCTCGGCGTCGTACAGGAGCACCACCAGCGAGGGACGGGCGCCGGCGTGCGCCAGACGGGCCAGCACGCGGTCGTACGAGCCTCCGCCGCGACCCAGGCGCATCCCGCGCTCGTCGACCGCCAGTCCCGGCAGCAGCACCACGTCGGCGGCCGTCACGGCGTCCGGGCCGAGGCGCTCACCGGTCGGCTCCAAGAGGGCCGTCCTGCCGCCGTGTTGGACCCGCGCGAGAGAGCCCTCACCGGCGTAGGCACCCCAGTCCAGGTCGTTGTCGGGCAACAGTGCGGGGAGCAGCACACGCGCGCCCCGCGCGCGCAGCGCGTCCAGCAGCGTCAGGGTGCCGGGCTCGGTACCCACGGAGACGTACGCGGCCACCGTGCTCGCGTGCGCCAACTCGGGCAGCTCAAGGGCCCGCTCGGCCAGCGAGACGGCCGCCGCGCGCACGTCATCGGTCGTCAACTTGTTTCTCACGGCGAGGAACCCTCGTCGCAACATGCGTTTGTCAGACTTTGCTCCGCCTTCGAGATGGCTCATATGTCGCTCCCGGACTTCTCCCCGCACCGTTTCAATGAGTTCATATGATCATTAATTAATCAGAGGCACAGATCCCTCTCAAAGTCACCGGATAAGGTTGCCGCCATGACTCAGTCGCACCCCAGGATCAGCAAGGCTGTCATCCCCGCAGCCGGCCTCGGCACCCGGTTCCTGCCGGCGACCAAGGCCACTCCCAAGGAGATGCTGCCGGTCGTGGACAAGCCCGCTATCCAGTACGTGGTCGAAGAGGCCGTCTCCGCCGGTCTCGACGACGTCCTCATGGTCACAGGCCGCAACAAGCGCCCCCTGGAGGACCACTTCGACCGCAACTACGAACTCGAGTCGGCCCTCCAGAAGAAGGGCGACGCCGCCCGGCTCGCCAAGGTCCAGCAGTCCAGTGACCTGGCGACCATGCACTACGTGCGCCAGGGCGACCCCAAGGGCCTCGGGCACGCCGTCCTGTGCGCGGCCCCGCACGTCGGGCAGGAGCCCTTCGCCGTCCTGCTGGGCGACGACCTGATCGACCCCCGCGACCCGCTGCTCCAGCGGATGATCGAGGTGCAGGAGCAGCACGGCGGCAGCGTCGTCGCGCTCATGGAGGTCGCCCCCGAGCAGATCCACATGTACGGCTGCGCGGCCGTGGAGGCCACCGTGGACAGCGACGTCGTCCAGGTGACCGGCCTCGTCGAGAAGCCGGAACCGGCGGACGCGCCGTCGAACTACGCGATCATCGGACGCTACGTCCTCGACCCGAGCGTGTTCGGCATACTGCGCCGCACCGAGCCCGGCCGAGGCGGCGAGATCCAGCTCACCGACGCCCTCCAGCAGCTCGCGCAGGACGAGAAGATCGGCGGCCCCGTCCACGGAGTCGTCTTCAAGGGCCGCCGCTATGACACCGGCGACCGCGGCGACTACCTGCGTGCCATTGTCAGACTCGCGTGCGAACGTGAAGATCTGGGTCCGGACTTCCGGTCCTGGCTTCGCAGTTACGTCACCGAGGAGATGTAGCCACTTTGAGCACCGCCGCGCCCCGCCCCGCCGGCCAGGACCACCTGTGGTCGGTGGACGAACACCTGGAGGACATCCTCGCCACCGTCCGCCCCCTGGAACCCATCGAGCTGCAACTGCCCGACGCCCAGGGCTGCGTCCTGGTCGAGGACGTCATGGTGCCGGTCTCGCTGCCGCCCTTCGACAACAGCTCCATGGACGGCTACGCGGTGCGGGTCGCGGATGTCGCGGGCGCGAGCGAGGAGTTCCCGGCGGCTCTGGACGTGGTGGGGGACGTCGCGGCGGGACAGGCGACCGACCAGCTGTACGTGGGACCCGGCCAGGCCGCCCGGATCATGACCGGCGCCCCGCTCCCGGCCGGCGCCGAGGCCGTCGTTCCCGTGGAGTGGACCGACGGCGGGCTCGGCGAGGGCCCGGTCAGCGGGATGCGTGCCCGCAGCCTCGCCCCCGAGCAGGCCTCGGGGCACGTGCGCGTGTACCGGTCCGCCGAGGCACGCGCGCACGTACGCGCGAAGGGCAGCGACGTACAGGCGGGGGACCGCGCCCTCGACGCCGGGACCGTCCTCGGACCGCCCCAGATCGCCCTGCTCGCCGCCATCGGCCGAGGCGCCGTACGCGTGCGCCCGCGTCCGCGCGTGGTCGTGATGTCCACCGGCAGCGAACTCGTCCAGCCCGGCGAGGAGCTGGGCAGCGGCCAGATCTACGACTCCAACAGCTTCGCCCTCACCGCCGCCGCCCGGGACGCCGGCGCGATCGCCTACCGGGTCGGCGCGGTCGCCGACGACGCCGACACGCTCCGCTCCACGATCGAGGACCAGCTCGTCCGAGCCGACCTCGTCGTCACCACCGGCGGGGTGAGCGTCGGGGCGTACGACGTCGTCAAGGAGGCGCTGGAGCACGTCGGTGACGAGGACGAGGCGGGCGGCGGCGTCGAGTTCCGCAAGCTGGCCATGCAGCCCGGCAAACCCCAGGGCTTCGGCTCCATCGGCCCCGACCACATCCCCCTGCTGGCCCTGCCCGGCAATCCGGTGTCGTCGTACGTCTCCTTCGAACTGTTCGTCCGCCCCGCCATCCGCACCCTCATGGGGCTCGAGGACGTCCACCGGCCCACCACGCGCGCGAGGCTGACCGCCGACAAGCCGCTGACCTCGCCGAAGGGCCGCAGACAGTTTCTGCGCGCCAGCTATGCCGACGGCACCGTCCGTCCGGTCGGCGGCGCCGGATCCCACCTGGTCGCGGCCCTCGCGCACGCCGACTCGCTGATCGTCGTCCCCGAGGACGTGGAGTCCGTCGAGCCCGGTAGCGACGTCGAGGTGGTCCTCCTCGGCTGAGTGCTCCTGGTTGGGGGTACCGTGTCGCGCACGACAGGCCGGACCGGGAGCGCCACACCACCATGAGCACGCAGGACCGACTCACGCACATCGACGACGCGGGTGCCGCCCGTATGGTCGACGTTTCCGGCAAGGACGTCACCGCGCGCACCGCGCGGGCCAGCGGGCGCGTCCTCGTCTCGCCCCGCGTGGTCGAGCTGCTGCGCGGCGAAGGGGTCCCCAAGGGGGACGCGCTGGCCACCGCGCGGATCGCGGGCATCATGGGCGCCAAACGCACCCCGGACCTCATCCCGCTGTGCCACCCCCTGGCCGTCTCGGGTGTGAAACTGGATCTGTCGGTCGCGGACGACGCCGTGGAGATCATCGCCACGGTGAAGACGACGGACCGGACGGGCGTCGAGATGGAGGCCCTCACCGCGGTCTCCGTCGCCGCGCTCACCGTGATCGACATGATCAAGGCGGTCGACAAGAAGGCGGTCATCACGGACGTGCGCGTGGAGGAGAAGACGGGCGGCAAGTCGGGCGACTGGAGCCGGGCATGACACTCGACACGTCGGCCGGCGCCGCCCTGCCCGCTCCGTACAGCGCACTGGTCGTGACCGCCTCCAACCGGGCCGCCGCCGGCGTCTACGAGGACAGGGGCGGCCCGCTGATCGCCGAGGGCCTGCGTGGCTTCGGCTTCGCCGTCGACGGGCCGCAGGTCGTCCCCGACGGGGACCCGGTGGAGGCCGCGCTGCGGGCCGCCGTCGCGGCCGGGTACGACGCCGTCGTCACCACCGGCGGCACCGGCATCTCGCCCACCGACCGCACACCCGAGGCGACCCGCGCGGTGATCGACCACGAGGTGCCGGGCATCGCCGAGGCCATCCGGGCGTACAGCCGGGAGAAGGTCCCCACCTCGGCGCTCTCCCGGGGCCTGGCCGGAGTGGCGGGTGGCACGCTGATCGTCAACCTGCCGGGCTCCTCCGGCGGAGTGAGGGATGGTCTCGCCGTCCTGGAGCCGCTGCTGATCCATGCCGTCGACCAGATCCGCGGCGGCGACCATCCCGGGTCCGGTCAAGGGGGTGCCAGCTGAACGGCTCATCCTGGCCCGTCGAACTGGTGGAGGGCGATATCGTCCTGCGGCCGATAAAGCTGCGCGACCAGCGGGCCTGGCGCGAGGTCAACCGGCGCAACCGGGACTGGCTGCGCCCCTGGGAGGCGACCATCCCGCCGCCGGCGCCCAGCGGGCCGATCGCGCACCGGCCGACCTACCGGCAGATGGTCCGGCACCTGCGTTCCGAGGCGAACGCCGGGCGGATGCTGCCGTTCGTCATCGAGTACCAGGGGCGGCTCGTCGGGCAGTTGACGGTCGCCGGGATCACCTGGGGGTCGATGTGCTCCGGGCACGTCGGCTACTGGGTGGACGAGTCGGTGGCCGGTCGCGGTGTGATGCCGACGGCCGTGGCGCTCATCGTGGACCACTGTTTCCGTACCGTCGGACTGCACCGCATCGAGGTCTGCATTCGCCCCGAGAACGGCCCCAGCCGCCGGGTCGTGGAGAAACTCGGATTCCGCGAGGAAGGGCTGCGGCCGCGCTATCTCCACATCGACGGCGCCTGGCGCGACCACCTCGTCTTCGCGCTCACCGCGGAGGAGGTCCCGGAGGGCCTGCTGAACCGGTGGCGGCGCACCCGCTCGCAGAAGGCGTCCAATTGAATAGTCCGAATAAACGTTCGAAAATGATCGGTTGATCGCACCGGTCGCAAAAAAAGTTCGAAATATCAGCCAGATCGTGCGACACACCGGCCCAATTGGCGGATGGCCTCACGCAAACCCCTCTACCGTGTGAGGCGTGAGCAGCAGCGGCCTCATCTACGCAGTCATTGTCGGGGCCTGGGCCGCCTACTTGGTGCCGATGTGGCTCCGTAGGCAGGACGAGCTGAACGAGGCCCGTCCGACGGAACGCTTCAGCACCGCCATCCGGCTGCTGTCCGGACGGGCGGGTATGGAGCGCCGGTACGCCAAGGACCTGCAGGCGCGCTCCACCGAGGAGGGGGAGTCCGACGCCGACGTTCCGGACGGCGCCACCGCATCGGTGGACGTCCGGTCCTTCGCCATGCCTCCGACCCGCCCGCAGGTCAAGGCGCCGGTCCAGGATCGTGGCCAGGAACGAGCTCAGGAGCGCGGCCAGGAACGAGGGCCGGGGCGCCCGGAGTCGGCTCGTGAACCGGTGCGTGAACCGGTGATCAAGTCCGCCCAGGACTCACGCGAACGCGAGCAGGGTGCCAAGCACGCGCGCGAAGGGGGTGTCGCTCCGACGGGCCGGCGGGTGCCGGTAGCCCGGCGCACGCCCTCCGAGCAGGCGTCCGCCGCGCGCGCTCAGCGCTCGAAGGCGCTCGCGCGCCGTCGGCGTACCACCGTGATGCTCTTCCTCGCCTTCACGCTCGGCGCGATCGTCGCGGCGGTCGGCGGGCTCGCGTTCCTCTGGGCACCCGCCGTGCCCGCCGTCCTGCTCAGTGCGTACATCGGATACCTGCGCTCCCAGGAACGCCGCCGCTTCGCGTACCAGATGGACCGCAGGCGGGCCGAGGTGGCCGCCCAGCGGCTGCGGGAACGTCAACCGCGCCGACGTGCGCCCGGCTCGACGAGCGCCTCGTCCGTCGACCACGGCCCCGACGCCGGCGCAGAGGAGCCCCACGCGCGCCCCGAACCGGAGACCGACCCGGGCCTGCTGGCGCTGGCCGCGGACCGCAGGGCACTTGTCGAGCAGACCGATCACGCGGAGTGGGTCGACCAGCAGCGCGAGCGGCAGCGCCGGCCGGGACACGGCGAGAGCTGGGACCCCGTCCCGGTACCGCTGCCGACGTACGTGACCGCGCCGGTCGCGCCCAGGGCGACCTCCGACGTGGACCTCGGGGCGCCGGACGCGTGGAGCTCGGCCCGCTCGAGTTCGGTGGCACCGGAGCATGAGGCGGCGGACACCGGGACCGCGCCGGCCGAAGACTCCGACGGGGCGGACCCCGCGGAGGACACGATGGCGGACGGCGACGAGCGAAGCGACGCCCGCCGCGCGGCCTCGGCCCGGCGCTCGCGCGAACGCGGCCGCACGCCGCTGTTCGACCAGTACGAGGACGGCGAGCGGCCTCGGGCCGCCAACGAATAAGGGGCTCGGCACCCCGCCTCCGGCCTCGGGGAACGGATTTCCAAGCAGGCCGACGGGGATGCTAGAGTTTCACTCGTTGCAAGGGCCTGTGGCGCAGTCTGGTAGCGCACCTCGTTCGCATCGAGGGGGTCTGGGGTTCAAATCCCCACAGGTCCACCGCAGCATAGAACCCCTGCCGGGGAGATCCGGCAGGGGTTCTTTGGTGTCGTACAGCAGCGAAGTACAGCAACTACTCCGGATCTTGGTCCCCAAGGTGCTTGCCCAGCTTGCGCAAGGCCCGGCGGGTGGCCTCCGACGGGACGCGCGTGTACACCTCCATCGTCACCGCGATCTTGCTGTGTCGAAGGATCTGCATCGCGACCCGCGGGTGCACGTCGAGCGCCGCGAGGAGCGAACCGCACGTGTGGCGGGTCTCGTGCAGCCGGATCTGACGGACGTCGGCCCGGGTCGAGCGGTCGACGAAACCGGCGGTTGAAGTTCCGGGGTTCGATCGGTGTCCCGTAGCGCGTCGTGAACACGAAGTCGAAGTCCGACCACAGCTCGCCGGCCGCTTGCCTGGCCAACTCCCGTTCAGTTCAGGGAGGAGCGGACCGTCTTCACGCGTTCCATGGGGTAGGGCATGCGTCCGTTCGTTCCCCTGTCGTGCCCGCCGATGGCTGATGGCTTGACTCAACTTCAGCGCTGGTAGCTTCGGGAGCGTGATCGTGTACCCGCTTTGGCATGTTGGCCACCAGAACGAGGCCGGCAACAACGGCTCGACCGTCCATGTCGACGAAAGCGGCGTCTTCGTCGACGAGCAGGACGGCGACGACGTGAAACTGCTCGGCATCTACTCGACACGGGAGCGGGCAGAGGAGCGCATGAAGCGAGCTCAGTTGCTGCCGGGCTTCCGGGACGAGCCGGAGTGCTTCATCCTCGACGGTTACGAACTCGACGAAGACACCTGGACCGAGGGCTTCGTGCGGATCCCACCAGGCGAATAGGGGCAGCGGGTACCGCGAGAGGTACAGCAGCAAAATACAGCAACCGGCACGACCGCGATCGACCGTCACCGGCTCACAGCGGCCGGCTGATCAGCCCGGCAGACCTGAACAACCTCCGCGGCCCGTATTCGCATTCGCATCGAGGGGGTCTGGGGTTCAGATCCCCACAGGTCCACGCAGTATGGAGCCCCCGCCGGGTAACGAGCTGGGGCTCTTTCGTGTTCAGGCCGGTAGTTCGGGGCCGGTTGATCCCGTTGTCCCGCGAGCGGTGGTTTTGGTGGCTCTGGCGGGGCGTAGCGCCGGTGCCGTCGATGCCAGTGCGGTGGTGGTCGCGAGCAGTGCGCATGTTCCTGCCGTCCAGCCGAGCGCCGGCCAGGGCAGGACGATCGTCGCCGGGGCCGAGAGCAGTCGTAGCGCGCCGCTCAGCCCGGCCAGGTCGACGGCGGTCACCGCCAGGTCCAGCAGTCCGCCCAACGCCACGGCCGTCAGCGCCTCCGTGGCGGCCAGCCGTAGTACCTGTCCGCCCGTGGCGCCGGCCAGCCGCAGGGCCCTCACGCCGGGCCTGCGTTCGGCGGCCGCCATGACCAGGGTGTTGGCGAGCGAGATGTTGCTGTAGAGGAGCGCGACGCCCAGGACAAGCAGCATGCCGAGCCGGGTCGTCCGGTTGGTCTGCGGGTAGGCGGCGCGTACCCACTGCGCCCTGTCCATGACGCGCACCCCGTCCACGGCGCGCAGCCCCGCCGCCACCCTCGCCGCGTCGGCCCCGGGCCGCACCCGTACATCCACGCGGTCCACGCCCCCGGCACCCCCGCCGCCCGCGTTGGCCGGGGTGACGTAGGCGCCGTTGTCGCCGGTGCCGATGGCCAGCACGGCGGCGATGCGGAGCGTCTTCGGCGTACCGTCCCCGAGCCACACCCGTACCCGCTGTCCCACCCGGTGCCGCGCCCACTCCTCGGTCACGACGATCGACCCGTCGTCGAGGTCGGCGAGCCGTCCGGCGGTCACCGGCAGCCGTACGGTGGCGGCGAGCAGCGCCGGATCGGCCGCCCTGGCCTCGGACTTCACCAGCGCCACGCCGTCCTCCAGCGTGAACACGGCGGCGGCGGAACTGGCCGAGACGGCTGTGCCGGGCACCTGCCGAAGACGCTCGAGGGCCTCTGGACGCAGGGCCGTTCCGGTCCGCGGGGTCACCACGAAGTCGGCGGCCGTCTGCTGCCGTACCTCCGCCGCACCCGCCTCGCCGAGCGTGGCCGTCGCGCCCAGCAGGGAGCCCGCGAGTGCCACGGTGACCAGGACGGGCGCGGCCACGGCGGCGGTACGGCGCACCCCGGCGGTGGCGTTGGCCCGCGCCAACAGGCCGACCACGCCCGGCAGCCGGGGCACCAGCGGCCGCACCGTCAGGGGTGAGAGCAGCGCCACCGCCGTGATGAGCAGCATCGGACGGCTGATGTACGACTTGCGGTGCAGCAGCTCGCCCGGGTCGGTCACCAGCGTGTACGCCAGGGTCGCGACGGCGGCGAGCAGCAACGCCGTACCGCACACGCGCCGGCCGCGGGTCAGCGCGCGTCCGTCCACCGAGGCCTCGCGCAGCGCTTGTGCCGGGGCGGTCCGGCCGGCCCGCCAGGACGCGGCGAGCGCACCGCACAGGGCGACGAGCAGGCCCGTCCAGAAGGCCAGGTGGTACGGCCAGACGCCGGCCGCAGGGCCGCCGATCCCGTACCAGGCGGGTGCGAGTCCGCCGTCGACCACCAGGTCGCCCAGGAGCGGCGCGCCGTACGCGCCCAGCGCGCAGCCCGTGGCCGAGGCGAGCGCGCCGATCAGCAGGGCCTCCGCCAGGACCGTCCGCCGGACCTGGCCCGGTGTGGCCCCGGCGGTGCGCAGCAGCCCGAACTCGCGGCGCCGCCGGTCGACAGCGAAGGCGAAGGTGGAGGCCACGACGAAGACGGACACGAAGGCGGTCACGCCGCCCGCCGTGCCGAACAGGGCGTTCAGCGCCGTGAGCGCCTCGGCGTCCCGGCCCGGGTCGGCGTCGGCGAGCCGACGGGCGTCCCCGGTGAGGATCCGCACGTCCTCCTCCGCTTCCTCGTCCCTGACCGCTGCTCGTACGGCCGCCGCGTCCGCCTCCACGACCAACTGAGGTGATTGCGGGGCGAGGACGGCGGCTCGGGCGTCCGCGTAGAAGACGGCGTGTTCGAAGGCAAGGCGGCGGACCGTCCCGACCACGAGTGACGGTCCGTCCGCGGTGCGCAGTCGGGTGCCCACGGCCGCCCAGTCGCCGCTGGTCACCACCTCGTCGGCCGCCGCGGGGGCCCGGCCCGCGGTCAGCACGTAGGGGGCGAAGCGCGCCGTCGACCAGGGGTGGCCGACCAGGTCGTCCGATGGGGGTCCCCCCGCTCGGGCGAAGCCGCGAGTGGGGGAGGCGGGGGCCCCGTCCACCCGGACCGGGAAGGAGCGGTCCTCGGTGACCGGGCCGAGCGAGCGGAGCGCGGCGACGGTCGCGGCGGGCACCGGACGCGGCCGGGCCAGCTCCTTCGTCCGCTCGCCGGTCGGGGTCACCACCCGCAGGGTGTCCTGACCCCTGACCACCACCGGGGCCGCCGCGAACCGCTCCGGGGCGCGCACCGGCGCGTCCAGTGACGCGGCCAGCGCCTGGCCCATCACGGTGAGCAGGGCGACGCCGAGCGCGAGAGCGACGAAACTGCCGACGAAGGCGGCCCACCGCGCGCGCAGGGTGCGCAACGCGACGCTCAGCACGGGGAACCCGCCGGGGCGCTCCACCCGGCGCCTGCCGAGGCACTTGACGGGGCACCCGCCGGGGCACTTGACCGGGCGTCTGTTGAGGCACTTGACGGGGTATTCGCCAGGACACCTGACGGGGCGTCCGCCAAGAAGACCGTGGGTTCGCCTGGCTCGGTCTCCAGCCTCGCCATTCGTGCCGCGATCGTCTCCACGCGCGTGCCGACGCCGGAGAGGTCGCCGTGCACGCGGCCGTCGACCAGGAAGATCACCCGGTCCGCGTAGGAGGCGGCGAGCGGGTCGTGGGTGACCATGACGACGGTCTGGCCGCCGTCGTCGACCAGGGAGCGCAGCAGGGTCAGCACCTCGCGGCCGGTACCGGAGTCCAGCGCGCCGGTCGGTTCGTCGCCGAACAGGACCTCCGGGCGGGTGATCACGGCGCGGGCCAGGGCGACGCGCTGCTGCTGGCCGCCGGAGAGCCGGTCCGGGCGGTGGCCGGCGCGGTCGGCGAGTCCGACCTGCCGCAGGGCCTCAAGGACCTCTGCCCTGGGCGGGCGGCGCCCGGCGAGCCGCAGCGGAAGGGCCACGTTCTGCTCGGCGGTGAGGGCGGGCAGCAGGTTGAACGCCTGGAAGACGAAACCGATCCGCTTCCGGCGCAGCAGGGTCAGCCGCCGCTCGCTCAGCCCGGTCAGTTCGGTCCCGCCGATCCGCACGGATCCAGAGGTGGGCCGGTCCAGCCCGGCCGCGCATTGGAGCAGCGTCGACTTGCCCGAGCCCGACGGTCCCATGACGGCGGTGAAGGAACCCCTGGGCAGGGTGAGGGTGACGTCGTCGAGCGCGGTCACCCCGGTGCCCGCGGCACCGTATCGCCGGCTCACTGCCGGGCCGGCCGAGCCGGCCGGGGGTGCCGGACCAGCCGAGCCGGCCGGGGGTGGCGGGTCGGCCGAGCCCGCCGGGCCTG
This sequence comes from Streptomyces sp. NPDC060000, assembly GCF_042737375.1. Taxonomy (NCBI): domain Bacteria; kingdom Bacillati; phylum Actinomycetota; class Actinomycetes; order Kitasatosporales; family Streptomycetaceae; genus Streptomyces; species Streptomyces sp. NPDC060000. The sequence goes on along the minus strand of NZ_JBHWUU010000032.1, from coordinate 58,851 downwards.
GCGGGCTCGGCCGAACGAGCCGAGTCGGCTGAGCCGACCGAACGAGCCGGGCGAGCCCGGCGCGTCCGGCCGGCCGAGTCGGGTGACCGGACCGACGGGGACGGTGTCCGAGGGCTCCGCGTAGTTCTCGCCGAGGACGGCGTGCTGTTGCGCGACGGTCTGACGACGCTCCTCACCCGCTTCGGGCACGAGGTCGTGGCGGCGGTGGGTGACGCGCGGGGTCTCCTGGAGGCGGTCGCCGAGCACGCGCCCGACATCGTCGTCACCGACGTCCGCATGCCGCCCGCCTTCCAGGACGAGGGGCTGCGGGCGGCGGTCCGGCTGCGCGCGGAGCGGCCCGGGCTGCCGGTGCTCGTCCTCAGCCAGTACGTGCAGCGCGCGTACGCGGCCGAACTCCTGGACTCCGGTGACGGCACCGGCGTCGGGTACCTGCTCAAGGACCGGGTGGGCCAGGTGGAGCAGTTCGTGGACGCGCTGCGCGAGGTCGCGGCCGGCGGCACTGTCGTCGACCCCGAGGTCGTACGGCAGTTGCCGCGCCGGCGCCGCGATCCGCTGGCCCGGCTCACCCCGCGTGAGCGGGAGGTGCTGGCGCTGGTGGCCGAGGGGAGGTCCAACGGCGCGATAGCCCGTCAGCTGGTGGTGTCGGAGGCGGCCGTCGGCAAGCACATCGGCGGCATCCTCACCAAGCTGGACCTGCCATCCGCGGACGACACCCACCGCCGCGTCCTGGCGGTGCTCGCCTACCTCAGGAGCTGAGGTACTTCAGGGGCCGGGTCCAGGCGTCGCGGTTTCAGGCGTCGCGGTTCAGGCGTCGCCGTTCAGGAACCGAGCGGCTTGGCGTAGCACCGGCTGTTCTCGTACTCGCGGTAGTAGCCGAACTTCGTGCACGGCTCGTAGCCGCTGGAGGTGTACAGGGCGATGGCCTCCGGCTGCTCGGTGCCGGTCTCCAGGACCATCCGGATGCGGCCGGCCGCCCGCGCGTCCTCTTCCAGCGCGCTGAGCATCCGACGGGCCAGTCCTCTGCCGCGCACTTCCCGGATCACGAACATCCGCTTGAGCTCGGCGTCGCCGTCCTCGTGGCCCTTGCCGTCGTCGTCCTGACTGCGCCAGCCGCCCGTGGCCACAGGCCGGTCCAGCTCGTCGTACGCGATGAGGTAGACCCCGCGCGGGCGCTGGAAGTCGGACGGCTCCAGGACCGTGGCGTCACCGCCGTCGCCGTAGCGCTCGTGGTACTCGGCCTGGACATCGTCGTTGAGCTTGACGGCGTCGGGGTGGTCGAAGGGGACCGGGCGTATATTCATGCTGCTCACAGTAGTTGTATGCACAATCCGGGAAAGTGAAATCTGGACCTGGTCCAGTGTGCCGGTATCCGCCCGGAATCATGGCTGTATCGTGCCCGGGTGCTGACCGTGACCTCCGTGAACGTGAATGGACTGCGTGCCGCCGCGAAGAAGGGCTTCGTGGAGTGGCTCGCGGACACCTCCGCCGACGTGCTGTGCCTGCAGGAGGTGCGTGCCGAGCCGGAGCAGCTGCCGGAGGCGGTCCGGGCCCCCGAGGGCTGGTTCGTCACCCACGCCCCGGCCGCCGCCAAGGGCCGCGCCGGTGTCTCCCTCTACAGCCGCCGCGAACCGGACGCCGTCCGCGTCGGCTTCGGCTCGGCCGAGTTCGACGGCAGCGGCCGTTACGTCGAGGCCGACCTGCCCGGTGTGACGGTCGCCTCCCTCTACCTGCCCTCCGGTGAGGTCGGCACCGACCGGCAGGACGAGAAGGTCCGCTTCATGGACGAGTTCCTGGCTCACCTGAAGGAGCTGCGCGTCCGTGCCGCCGCCGACGGCCGTGAGGTCCTCGTCTGCGGCGACTGGAACATCGCCCACCAGCAGGCCGACCTCAAGAACTGGCGCTCCAACACCAAGAACTCCGGTTTCCTCCCGGAGGAGCGCGACTGGCTGACCCGGGTCTTCACCGCCGGGGACGGCGGCTACGTGGACGTCGTCAGGGCGCTGCACCCGGAGGTGGCGGGGCCGTACACGTGGTGGTCGTACCGCGGGCGGGCCTTCGACAACGACTCAGGATGGCGCATCGACCTCCATGTCGCGACGCCCTCTCTCGCGGACAAGGCCGTCAAGGGGTTGGTGGAGCGGGCGGCCACGCACGGCGAGCGCTGGTCGGACCACGCTCCGGTGACCGTGGTCTACGACCTCTAGTACTGCAACGCACCGTTGCAGTACCAGGCCGGCCCGGGGGCGCGCCGCCGACGCCGATGAGCTCACGGACGTGCTGGTCGGCGTCAGGGGCGGCGGTCTCCGGGTCGGCCTCACGTGTGAGCTCCGGGTCGGCCTTGCGTATGACCTCCGGGTCGGCCTGAGTGCGACTTTCCGGGTCGTCCTCAGGTATGACCTCTAGGTCGCCTTGTGCAGTCGCCGGTCCAGGGCCAGTGAGAGTTCCGCCTCCACCACGCTGCGGGCCAGCGGGCGCAGGCGGGGCAGGTCTTCCTCGGTCGCGTGGCGCAGGATCAGGTCGGTGAAGAGGGCGGCGAGGGCGTCGGCGTGTTCGCGGACCCGGACGCCCGCCGCGAGGACCTCGGCGAGGGGGATGCCCTCGCGGACCAGGGCGGAGGAGACGTCCAGCAGACGGCGGCTGATGTGAACGATCTCGTCGCCGTCGGTGCCCAGGTAGCCGAGGTCCAGGGCCGCGGCGAGGTTCTCGGTGGTGACCTGGCCCTCGAAGCGCGCGGCGAGTTCCTCGGGGGTCAGCCGGACCGGCTCCTCCTCGGTGGGGCCGCCGACGCCGAGGAGATCGGCGACGCCGCGGCCGTGGTCGAGGGCGTCTGCCAGCTCCGCGATGCCGGTGAGGGTGTGGCCGCGTTCCAGCAGCGCCGCGATGGTGCGCAGGCGGGCCAGGTGATGGTCGTCGTACCAGGCGATACGGCCCTCGCGGCGGGGTGGCGCGAGCAGTTTGCGCTCGCGGTAGAAGCGCAGGGTGCGCACCGTGATGCCGGCCTCCCCGGCCAGCTCCTCCGTTCGGTACTCCCGCTTGTCGGTCACCCGGGAAGCCTATGTTGTACCGCCGGTAACTTTCCCTCTCCCGGCCCCTACCCATCAGTACGGAGCTGCTCTACGCTCCCATTGCGCCAGTGTTCACTGGCGGAGTCCGTTGAGTCGCACGCGCGGCTAGGAGGTGTCGGGATGACCGAACACGTACGGGTGGCGGTGATCGGGTCCGGTTTCGGCGGGCTGGGGGCCGCCGTGCGGCTGCGCCGGGAGGGGATCACCGACTTCGTCGTCCTGGAGCGGGCGAGCAGCGTCGGCGGGACCTGGCGGGACAACAGCTACCCGGGGTGCGCCTGTGACGTGCCCTCCCACCTGTACTCCTTCTCCTTCGCGCCCAATCCGGACTGGCCGCGCACCTTCTCCGGGCAGGAGCACATCCGCGCCTATCTGGAGCACGTGGCGGACGCCTTCCGGCTCCGTCCGCATCTGCGGTTCGACTCCGAGGTGCTGCGGATGACGTGGGACGCGAGGGAACTGCGCTGGGACATCGAGACCAGCGGGGGGCGGTACTTCGCCGACGTCGTCGTGTCGGCCACCGGGCCGCTGTCCGACCCGAAGATCCCGGAGATCCCCGGCCTCGACTCCTTCCCCGGCAAGGTCTTCCACTCGGCCCGCTGGGACCACGACCACGACCTCAGCGGGCAGCGCGTCGCCATGGTCGGCACCGGCGCCTCCGCCATCCAGATCGTGCCGGCCGTCCAGCCCGACGTCTCCAGGCTGACGCTCTTCCAGCGCACCCCGCCCTGGGTGATGCCCCGCGTGGACCGGGCGATCAGTGCCGCGGAGCGCAGCCTGCACCGGGCCATGCCCGTCACCGCCAAGATGCGCCGCGGGCTGCTCTGGGGCATCCGGGAACTCCAGGTCCAGGCGTTCACCAAGCACCCGAACCAACTCGGTCTCGTCGAGCAGCTCGCCAAGCAGAACATGGCCCGCGCCATCAAGGACCCGGCTCTGCGCGCCAGGCTCACCCCCGACTACCGCATCGGCTGCAAGCGGATCCTGCTCTCCAGCACCTACTATCCGGCCCTCGCGCAGCCCAACGTGGACGTCGTCGCGAGCGGACTGAGCGAGATCCGCGGGTCCACGCTGATCGCCGCCGACGGGAGCGAGGCCGAGGCCGACGCGATCGTCTTCGGCACCGGCTTCCACGTCACCGACATGCCGATCGCCGACCGGGTGGTGGGCGCCGATGGGCGGACCCTCGCGGAGAGCTGGAAGGACGGTATGCAAGCCCTGCGTGGCGCCTCCGCCGCCGGCTTCCCCAACTGGATGACGATCATCGGCCCCAACACCGGCCTCGGGAACTCCTCCATGATCCTCATGATCGAGTCCCAGCTGAACTACATGGCGGACTATCTGCGCCAGCTCGACGTCCTGGAGGTCCCCCCAGGCCCTCAAGGCACCGGGGGAGGGCGCGCGGCCCTGGACGCCCGTCCGAGCGCCGTGCACGCCTGGAACCGCCGGGTGCAGGACCGGATGAAGCGCACGGTGTGGAACACGGGTGGCTGCACCAGCTGGTACATGGACGCGAGCGGCCGCAACACCACCATCTGGCCGGGGACGACGGCCGAGTTCCGGCGCGCCACCCGACGCGTGGACCTCGCGGAGTACGAGGTCCTGCGAGGGCCCGCCGTGAAGACGGCCGCCGAGGGGACCGCAGAGGAGCCCATCGGTGAGAACGAGGTGACGGCATGACCTCCCCGGCCGACCCCACCGGCAAGCCGGCCCCCAAGGCCACCCCCTCAGGGTCTGTCCCCAAGCCCGCCTCCGGGCCCGTCTCCGGGTCGGCCTCCGCGGCCACCTCCGGGCCCGTCTCCGGGGCGGCCTCCAAGGCCACCCCCTCCGGGTCTGTCCCCAAGCCCGCCTCCGGGCCCGTCTCCGGGTCGGCCTCCGGGTCGGCCTCCGCGGTCACCTCCGGGCCCGCCCCCAAGGCCGCACCTGGGCCGGCCCCCAAGTCCGCCCTCAAGGCCACCCCGGGGCCCGCCCCCAAGGCCGTTTCCGCGCCCGCCCCCGAGCCCGCGCGTGAGCTCACCGCCGTCTCCGCCGACGGCACCCGTCTGCATGTCGAGATCCATGGTTCCGGGACCGCGCCCGCTGTCGTCCTCGCGCACGGGTGGACCTGCTCGACCGCGTTCTGGGCGGACCAGATCCGGGATCTCGCCGCCGATCACCGGGTCATCGCCTACGACCAGCGCGGCCACGGACGCACCCTGCCGAGCCAGGCGTGCAGCACGGACACCCTCGCCGACGATCTGGAGGCCGTCCTCGCCGCGACGCTCGCGCCCGGCGAGAAGGCCGTGATCGCCGGGCACTCCATGGGCGGCATGGCGGTGCTGGCGGCGGCCGGCAGAGACGGCTTCCGGGAGCACACGGCGGCCGTCCTGCTGTGCAGCACCGGTGCCTCGGGACTGGTCGCCGAGTCCACCGTCCTGCCCCTGCCGCCCGGCCGGCTGCGGACCTGGCTGACGCGGCACGTCCTCGGATCCCGGGCACCCCTCGGACCGGTCACGCCGGTCGCGAAGCGGATCCTCAAGTACGCCACGATGGGCGCCGGTTCCGCCCCGCACATGGTGGACGCGTGCGCCCGCATCGTGCACGCCTGCCCGCGCAAGGTGCGGCACACCTGGTCGCACGTGCTGAACCTGCTCGATCTCGACCACGGCGTACGGGCGTTGAGCGTGCCGACGGCGGTGATCGTCGGCACCGGTGACCGGCTCACCCCGCCGGTGCACGCCCGCCGGATCGCCGCCGAGCTCCCGCACTGCGTCGGCCTCACCGAACTGCCCGGCCTCGGCCACATGACGCCGGTCGAGGCACCCGACCTGGTCACCGGCCGGATCCGGGAACTCGTCACCACGTACGCACAGTTGAAGGAGGGCGCATGAGCGTTGTCAGCCTCGAGGGACGGGTCGCCGTAGTGACGGGGGCGGCGCGGGGCGTCGGGGAGCTGCTCGCCCGCAAGCTCTCCGCGCGCGGTGCGAAGGTCGCGCTGGTCGGTCTGGAGCCGGACGCGCTCAAGCAGGTCTCCGAGCGGCTGCACAGCGACAGCGACCACTGGTACGCCGACGTCACCGACCACGAGGCGATGACCCGGGTCGCGGCGGAGGTGAAGGAACGCTTCGGCAAGGTGGACATCGTGGTCGCCAACGCCGGTGTCGCCAACGGCGGTCCGTTCGCCGACTCCGATCCGCAGGCCTGGCGCCGGGTGATCGAGGTCAATCTGATCGGCTCGGCGGTCACGGCCCGTGCCTTCCTGCCGCTGCTGCGGGAGAGCCGCGGCTACCTCCTCCAGATCGCCTCGCTCGCCGCGATGACCCCGGCGCCGATGATGACCGCGTACTGCGCGTCCAAGTCGGGCGTGGAGGCGTACGCGCACAGCCTGCGTGCCGAGGTCGGGCACCAGGGCGTCCGCGTCGGCGTCGGGTATCTGTCCTGGACCGACACCGACATGGTGCGGGGCGCCGATCAGGACGAGGTGATGCGGGAGTTGAGGCAGCGGCTGCCGTGGCCGTCCAACAAGACGTACCCGCTGGGGCCGGCCGTCGACCGGCTCGTGGCCGGGATCGAGCGGCGTTCGTCGCACGTGTACGGGCAGTGGTGGCTGCGGGGGATGCAGGGCGTGCGCGGCTATCTGCCCGGGCTCATCGGGACGGTCGGCCAACGGGAGATGAAGCGGTTCGCGCCCAGGCTGAAGGGGATGCGGACGGGGCTGGTGGGGGCTGGTGGCTCCGCCGACGAACAGGCGAGGGCTACGCAGCGTAGTTGATCGAGATGCGCCGGGTGAGCGCCCATGTGAATCTGGTCGAGGCCCCACCACGGGGCCCAAACCCCCCTCATCTCCTACAGGAGTGAACCCACATGGGTATGAAGGAAAAGTTCCAGGACCAGTCCGAGCAGTGGAAGCAGCAGGCCAAGCAGAAGGCCGAGCAGGCCAAGGAGCAGGCTCAGTCGCGTGGCAAGCAGCGCCCGGGCGAGCGTCCCGGTGAGCGTCCGGGCGAGCGCGCCGGTGAGCGTCCCGGCGAGCGTTCCGGTGGCCGCCCCGGTGAGCGTCCGGGTGAGCGTCCCGGTCAGGACACGGAGCGTATGCGGCGCGAGGACGACGACCGCATCGGTCAGGACTTCGACGTGTAGCTGAGTTCGGCTACCGCCGTTGACGTGGGGCGCCCTCCTCCGGGAGGGCGCCCCTGTCTCTCCAGGGCCCTTGCCGCGGAGGCGTCGAGGCCTTTGCCGCGGCAGGCGTCAAGACCCCTGCCGCGGGGGCAGCTCGGGGCGGGAGCGGTCGGGGACGTCGTCGTAGGTCGGCGGGGTGGCCGGGGGGTTGCCGGTGAGGAGGTCCAGGGCCAGCTGTACGGCGTCGTCCAGTTGGGCGTGGCGGCCCTCGGCCCAGTCGAGCGGGGTGCGCAGCACCTCGAGGTCGGGGGTGACGCCCTTGTTCTCCACGGACCAGCCGTAGGCGTCGAACCAGGCCGCGTTCATCGGGACGGTGATGACCGTGCCGTCGCCGAGCCGGTGGCGTCCGGTCATGCCGACCACGCCGCCCCAGGTGCGCTGGCCGACCACCGGGCCCAGCTTCAGCAGCTTGAAGGCGGCCGTGATCATGTCGCCGTCCGAGGACGTCGCCTCGTCCGCGAGTGCCACCACCGGGCCCCTCGGCGCGTTCGAGGCGTACGACACCGGCTGTGCGTCGCGGGTGAGATCCCAGCCCAGGATCCTGCGGGTCAGCTTCTCCACCACCAGCTCGCTGATGTGGCCGCCCGCGTTGCCGCGTACGTCCACGATCAGGGCGGGCCTGGACACCTCCATCCGCAGGTCGCGGTTGAACTGGGCCCAGCCCGAGCCGCCCATGTCGGGGATGTGCAGATAGCCGCACCGGCCGCCGCTCAACTCCCTCACCACGGCGCGCCGTTTGGCCACCCAGTCCTGGTAGCGCAGGGGGCGTTCGTCGGTGAGCGGGACCACGGCCACCCGGCGCGGGCGGCCCGCCGTACCCTGCGCCGGGGTGAAGGTGAGTTCGACCGTGGTGCCGCCGGCGCCGGCGAGGAGCGGATACGGGCCGGTCACCGGGTCGACCTCCCGGCCGTCCACGTGCGTGAGCACCGCCCCCTCCCGGACCCCGGTCCCGGCCAGCGGCGAACGCGCCTTGGAGTCGGAGGAGTCGCCGGGCAGGATCCGCCGGACCGTCCAACCGCCTTCGCGGGGTACGAGGTTGGCGCCCAGCAGTCCCTGGAGGCGCTGGTAGTGCGGCGGGCCCTCGTTGCGGCGGGCGGCGGTGACGTACGCGTGGGACGTGCCCAGCTCGCCCAGCACCTCACGCAGCAGGTCGGCGAACTCGTCGGGCGACGCGATCCGTTCGACCAGCGGCCGGTACTGGTCGAGCACCGCGTCCCAGTCGACGCCGCACATCCCCGGGTCCCAGAAGTAGGAGCGGATCAGTCGTCCGGCCTCCTCGTACGACTGACGCCACTCGGCGCCCGGGTCCACCTCGTGCAGGATGCGCCGCAGGTCGATCCAGACCGTGGAGTCCGGGTCCCCCGACTCGCTCGACGGCACCGCCCGCAGGTCGCCCTCGTCGACCACGACCAGCCGGGAGCCGTCCCCGCTGAGCGCGAACCAGTCGAGATGGCCGACGAGTTCGGACTTCTTCGCCTTGCTGATGCTGAAGTACTCGAGCGTCGGTCGCCCGCTGGTGTCGTCCGGGTTCGCGAACGTCTCGCCCAGCGCCCCCGAGATCGGCCAGCGCAGCCACACCAGGCCGCCGCCCGCCACCGGGTACAGCGCCGAGTACTTGGACGCCGGCACCGGGAAGGGCGTGACCCGGTTCTCCAGCCCCTCGGTCTCCACGGTCACGGTCCCGTCCCCGCCCTCGTCGTCCTCCACCGGGTCCAGGCCTCCGGCGGCCGGGCGGCCCTCCGGGGTCAGGGCGAAGGGGGAGGGGGTCGCCGACGACAGCGGCACCAGGTAGGGGCGGCAGCCCAGCGGGAAGGACAGGTCCCCTGTGTGCACGTCGTACACCGGGTCGAAGCCGCGCCAGGAGAGAAAGGCCAGGTAGCGGCCGTCCCTGGTGAAGACCGGGTTCTCGTCCTCGAACCGGCCGTTCGTGACGTCCACGACGAGCCGGTCCTTCATGCGGGCCATCTTGATCTGCCGCAGCGACCGGCCGATCCCCGGATGCGACCAGGTCAGCCAGCTCCCGTCGGGGGAGAAGGCCAGGTCTCGCACGGGCCCGTTGAGTGACGAGATCAACTCGGTGACCTCGTCGCCGGGGTCCTCGCCGCCCGAGCCCGTCTTCGCGGCGCCGTCACTGCCCGAGCCCGCACTGCCCGGGCCGTCACCGCCCGAGCCCGCACCGCTTGAGCCCGCACCGCCCGGGCCGTCGCCCCCCACGTCCCCCGAGCCCTCGTGGCCCCGGTCGTCACCGCCCTCGCCGGCGGCCGGGGCGTCGGCCGGGCCGGCGATGCCGTCGGACGCGGCGATGCCGTCGGACACGGTGATGCCGTCGGACACCGTGATCTCGGCGGACACCGTGATCAGGAGCAGTCGTCCGTCGTGCGAGGTGACGGCGAGCCGTTCGCCCTGCGGGTCGGAGACCATCTCCAGGACCCGCCCGAGCCGTCCGGCGGCCAGTCGCCGGGGCTCGCGGACGCCGGTGGCCCGGGGCAGACAGGCGATCTCGACGGCGTCCTCGCCCTCCGCGTCCGTCACATAGGCGACCTGGCCGCCCGAGCCGAGCATCTCCGGCAGCCGCACCCGTACCCCGGGGGTGTCGGTGATCGTCCGGGCGGGGCCGTCCCGGTGCGTCAGCCAGTACAGGCTGCCGCGGACGACGACGGCGCTGGCCCGTCCCGTCTCGTCCACGGAGATGCCGTCCACGTGCTGGGCGGCCGGGATCTGGTACGGCCGCCGCCCCGCGCGCGGCCCGTTCAGCCGGACGTCGAGCCGGCGCGGTTCGGAGCCGGCGGCGAGGTCGTCGACGATCCACAGGTCCCCGGCGCACTGGTACACCACCCGGGTGCCGTCGCTGGCGGCGTGCCGGGCGTAGAAGGCGTCGTGGTCGGTGTGCCGGCGCAGGCCGGAGCCGTCGTGGGCGCAGGAGTAGAGGTTGCCGACGCCCTCGTGGTCGGAGAGGAAGGCGATCCGTCCGCCGACGAAGAGGGGGGAGTGCAGATGCCCGTCGAGGTCTTCCATGAGCCGTTGCCCGTGCAGCCACAGACGGCCCGTCGCCCCGCCCCGGTACCGCTTCCAGGCGGCGGGTTCGTGCGGTGGGGTGCCGGTGAGCAGGAGGGTCCTGTGCTCGCCGTCGATGTCGGCGCTCTGGAGGTCGGAGACCGGGCCCCAGGGGAGTTTGCGGCCGGGGGCGCCGTCGGTGGGGACCTTGTAGGCCCAGGTGAAGTAGGAGAAGGGCTCGCCGTGGGAGGCGACGGCGAGGATGTCGGCGTTCCCGTCCTGGTCGGGGGGTGTCCAGCCGCAGACCTGGGTGTCGGAGCTGCCCCAGTAGGTCAGCCGTCGCCCCGGTCCGCCGTCCACGGGCACCAGATGGATCTCCGGGACGAGGCTGCGCCAGTTCGTGTACGCGATCCGGCGCCCGTCGGGGGAGAAGCGCGGGTGCCCGGCCTTGGTGCGGTCGACGGTGAGCCGCCAGGCGCGGCCGGGGCCGTCCAGGGGGGCCAGCCAGAGGTCGTCCTCGGCCACGAAGCACAGCAGGTCACCACTGAGGTGGGGCAGACGCAGATAGCTCACCTCCCCATGTTTTTCCGGCGAAAGGGGCCGGGCAACTTATGTGCCGGCGGTGCCCGCCTCATGTGCTCGCTTCAGGTGTCCTTCACGTTCGTGAGTCAGCACACGTACGAAACGGTTTCGTTTCGCTGCTCCTCGGGGTATCTTCATGGTGTACGAGAAGAGTGGGCGAGGACGGAGTCGGAAGGTGAGTGGCATGACTGAGATCGCAACGGCGCGTCGCAGTCGCATCACGCCCGAGCGCGAGGCCGAGCTGTACCGGGCCGTGCTCGACCTGCTCCGTGAGGTGGGCTACGACGCCCTCACCATGGACGCCGTCGCCACTCGAACCCGGTCCAGCAAGGCGACGCTCTACCGCCAGTGGGGCGGCAAGGCCGAGCTGGTGGCGAAGGCGGTGCGGTACGACAAGCCCGGCGCCTCCGCCGGCGAGGTCGACACCGGATCACTCAGGGGCGACCTGCATGCCCTCACCCTGCGTTCGGACGACTGCGAGATGGAGCAGAACTCCGCGCTGATGCGAGGACTGGCCATGGCCATCCATGGCAACCCGGACCTCCTGAAGGCGTTCAAGGAGCATCTCGTCGAGCCGGAGATGGCGGAGTTCCGCACTGTGCTCCAGCGGGCGATCGACCAGGGCGAGGTCCGTGCGGACAACCCCGCGCTCGACTACGTGCCGCACATGATGATCGGCGCGTTCGCCGCCCGCACCATGCTCGACGAGCAGCCGCCGACGCAGGCCTTCCTCCTCGCGTACATCGACGCCGTGGTCCTCCCCGCCCTCGGCGTCACCACCACCACCTGACCGTCCCCACGGTCCGCCCATCCTGACGTCACCGCTCACGTCGTCGGGCCGATCACCCCTGCTCTCCCCGCCGGGTTGGTCAACCCTGCCCTTGGGGCCTGTGTCCCCACACCACGACCTGACCGGGAGTACGCCTCCGTGGCCACGTTCCTCTACAAACTAGGCCGGTTCGCCTTCCGGCGACGCCACTACGTCGCCCTGATATGGGTGGCGCTGCTGACCCTCGCCGGCGTCGGCGCCGCCTCCGCGCCCGCCGCCGGATCGACCTCCTTCTCCATCCCGGGCGTCGAGGCCCAGAAGGCCTTCGACCTGCTGGAACAGCGTTTTCCCGGAGCCAGCGCCGACGGCGGGACCGGACGTATCGTCTTCAAGGCGCCCGAGGGCGAGAAGATGACGGACGCCGCCAACAGGGCGACCGTCGAGAAGACCGTCAAGGCGCTCGGCGACGGCTCCGAAGTCGTCTCCGTCACCGACCCGTTCACCACCAACGCCGTGAGCGAGGACGGGACGGTCGCCTACACGTCGGTGAAGTACGACGCGCCCGGCATGGAGCTGGCGGACTCCACCAGGGACGCCCTCGAGACGGCGGGCGACCAGGCCCGGGCCACCGGCCTGACCGTCGACGTCGGAGGCGACGCCCTCCAGGCCGGGGCCGAGCCCGGTGCGATCGGCGAGATCGTCGGTCTCGCGATCGCCGCGGTCGTCCTCGTCATCACCCTGGGCTCGCTGGTCGCGGCCGGACTGCCGCTGCTGACGGCGATCATCGGCGTCGGGATCGGCGTCTCCACCATCACCGTCCTCGCCAAGGCGCTCGACCTCGGCGACACCACCTCCACCCTCGCGTTGATGATCGGTCTCGCGGTCGGCATCGACTACGCGCTGTTCATCGTCTCCCGGTACCGGAGCGAACTGGCCGAGGGCCGCGACCGCGAGGAGGCGGTCGGCCGCGCCACCGGCACCGCCGGCTCGGCGGTCGTCTTCGCGGGACTCACGGTGGTGATCGCGCTGGCGGGCCTCGCGGTCGTCAACGTGCCGATGCTGACCAAGATGGGCCTCGCGGCGGCGGGCACGGTCGTGGTGGCCGTCCTCATCGCGCTGACCATGATCCCGGCGCTGCTCGGGTACGCGGGCAAGAAGGTCAAGGCCACGGGCGAGAAGCGCGGGCCGACCGGCGGGAAGGGCCCGCAGGCCAAGCCGGCCAGGCCCGGCCCGGGCGTCCGCTGGGCGAGCTTCGTCATCCGCCGGCCGGCCGCCGTGCTGCTGCTCGGCGTGCTCGGTCTCGGCGCGATCGCCGTCCCCGCCACCCAGCTGGAGCTGGGCCTGCCCGACGACGGCTCACAGCCGACGTCCACGACCCAGCGCCGGGCGTACGACCTGCTGTCCGAGGGCTTCGGCCCCGGCTTCAACGGCCCCCTGATGATCGTGGTCGACGCCAAGAACAGCGACGACCCCAAGGCGGCGGCCACCTCGGTGACCGACGGGATCAAGGGCCTCGAGGACGTCGTCACGGTCACCCCGGCGATGTTCAACAAGGCCGGCGACACCGCGACGATCACCGTGATCCCGGACTCCAAGCCCTCCTCCACCCGGACCGAGGACCTGGTGCACGCGATCCGTGACCAGGGCACCGACGTCAGGGCCGACACCGGCGCGCAGGTCCTGGTCACCGGCACCACCGCGATGAACATCGACTTCTCGCAGAAGCTCAACGACGCGCTGATCCCGTACCTGGGGCTGGTGGTCGGCCTGGCGTTCCTGCTGCTGATCGTGGTCTTCCGCTCCATACTGGTCCCGCTCAAGGCGGCCCTCGGCTTCCTGCTCAGCGTGCTCGCCGCGCTCGGCGCCGTGGTCGCGGTCTTCCAGTGGGGCTGGCTCGGCGGCCTGATCGGCGTCGAGGAGACCGGCCCGATCATGTCGATGATGCCGATCTTCATGGTGGGCGTGGTCTTCGGTCTCGCGATGGACTACGAGGTGTTCCTGGTGACCCGGATGCGGGAGGCGTACGTCCACGGCGAGAGCCCGAGCCAGGCCATCGTCACCGGCTTCAGGCACAGCGCCAAGGTGGTGGCCGCCGCCGCGATCATCATGATGGCCGTCTTCGGCGGCTTCATCAGCTCCAGCGAGTCGATGATCAAGATGATCGGCTTCGGCCTCGCGATCGCCGTCTTCTTCGACGCGTTCATCGTGCGCATGGCGATCGTGCCCGCGGTGCTCGCCCTGCTCGGCAAGAAGGCCTGGTGGCTGCCGAAGTGGCTGGACCGCGCGCTGCCCAACGTCGACGTCGAGGGCGAGGGACTCAGGACCCGGGACGAGGCCGCCGCCTCCCGGGACGGCGACGAGGACCGGGAACTGGTACGCGCCTGACGTACAGGTCCACCTGAAGACCGCCGGTGAGGGCTCCGTGGGGACGGGGCGCCCTCACCGGCTTCTTCTCGCGGTTCCACGGCTTCCGCCGCGCGCCACGCCTCGCAATGCCGGCCCCGCGCGGCGCCGGCGCGCGTCCCGACCCCCCGCGCGGCCCGCGCGCGTCCCGTCCGGCGCGCGACCCGCTGCCGCGCGTCCCGTCTGCCGTCCCGGGCTGCGCACAACCCGCTCGCTTGCCCTGTACACCGACCGCTAGCGTGCCGTGCATGACGACGACAGCCGCGCACCCCCGATTCGCCGAGGCGCTGCACGACCTGGGCCTCGGTCATCTGCACCCCCGCATCCGCCGCTTCCCCGGGGTGACCCGGACCGCCGCCGACGTCGTACGGGAGAGCACCGGGTACGCGATCGGGAGCGTGCCGCCCTTCGGGCACCGGACGCGGACGCGGGTGCCGGCCGACCGGAACCTGCTCGCGCACGACGTCGTCCGGGCCGCCGCCGGCAACCCGCACGTCGTCTTCCCCATGGCACCCGACCAACTGGTCCGGCATGCCGACGCGACCCTCGTGGACGTGCGCGAGCACACCGCGTGACCCCGCTGGTCACCGCGGCCGTCCTGTTCGCCGCGATCACCCACGCCAGCTGGAACGCCATCGCCCACCGGATCACCGACAAGCTCGTCGGGTTCACGCTGATCGCCGGCGGCGGCATGCTCGTCGGGCTCGCGCTCGTGCCGTTCACCGCGTTTCCGGCGGCACGCGCGTGGCCGTACCTGCTGTCCTCCGCCCTCATCCACATCGTCTACTACGTGCTGCTGATGCGGTCGTTCCGGCTCGGTGACTTCGGGCAGGCCTACCCCATCGCGCGCGGTTCGGCGCCGCTCGTCGTCACCGTCCTCGCCGCCGTCTTCGCGCACGAGGTGCCGGACGGCTGGGCGGCCGCCGGCGTCGCGCTGTCGTGCGCGGGACTGACCGGCGTCGCCCTGTGGGGACTGCGCGGCCGACGGCCGAACTGGGCGGCGATCGGGGCCGCGCTGGCGACCGGGCTGACCATCGCCGCCTACACCGTCGTCGACGGGCTCGGCGTCCGCGCCTCCGGGTCCTCCCTGGGGTACGTCGCCTGGCTGATGGCCGTACAGGGGGCCGTCATCCCCGCCTACGCCGTCCACCGCTGGCGCGGGCGGACCGCCGCCGTCCTCCGCCCCTTCGCCGCCCTGGGCCTCCTCGGCTCCGCGCTGTCCGTCCTCGCGTACGCCCTCGTCCTGTGGGCACAGACCCGGGCCGAACTGGCGCCGATCGCCGCGTTGCGGGAATCGTCGGTCATCGTCGGAGCGGCCATCGGGGCCGTGTTCTTCAAGGAACGGTTCGGTGCCCCGCGCCTCGTCGCCGCCGGGCTCCTCGTCGTCGGCATCGGACTGATGCTGCACACCGGCTGATCCGCTCCTGCGATCGTGCGGTGCTCGGCTGGCTAGGGTGACGTCATGTTCGAGACGACGCCGTTCGCCCCCGACGAGCTCGACGCGTACTTCCGGCGGATCGGCTGGGAGGGGGACCGCCGTGCCGACGCGGCGACCCTGCGGGGCGTGCACCTGGCCCACAGCCGTGCCATCCCCTTCGAGAACCTGGACCCGCTGCGCGGCACGGTCCCCTCGCTCGCCCCCGCCGACCTGATCGCCAAGCTGGTGCGGACCGGCCGACGGGGCGGCTACTGCTACGAGCACAACATGCTGCTCGCGGGCGTCCTGGAGGCGCTGGGCCTCGGGGTGACCCTGCTGACGGCGCGGGTCGTCCTGGGCGCCCAGCGGTTCGAGGACCGGCCCCGCACCCACATGGCGCTCCTCGTCGAGGTCCCCGGCGACCCCCGGCCGTACCTCGCCGACGTCGGCTTCGGCGCCCCGGGAGCCCTGCTCGAACCCGTCCCGCTCACCACGGACGTCGAGTTCCACGGCGCCGGCCGCCGCCATCGCCTCGTCCACGCCCCGCACCGCGGCCCGCTGCGGCTGTGGGTGCTGCAAGCGCACGAAGCGCACGAAGCGCACGGGGAGTCCGGGGCGGGCGTCTGGCGGGCGCAGTACGCCTTCACCGTCGAACCCTTCGAGCGGCCCGACTACGAGGTGATCAACTGGCACATCGCGACCAACCCCCGCTCACCGTTCCGCAGCCGCGCCTACGTCCAGCGCAGCACCCCCGGCCGTCACCTTCTTCTCGACGGACCGCTTCTCACCGAGACGCACGCCGACGGCACCGTCGAGCGGCGCGAGCTGACGAACGAGACGGAGGCGCGTCGGGTCCTCGACGAGGAGTTCGGCATCGCCGTTCCGGACGGAACGCGTCTGCTGCCCTGAGCCGACTGGGTGCGTCCGCGCGCTACCGGGAGCACCCTGGAAACAGGACTTCCGGAGGTGACCCCATGACCGCTATGCACACCACTGTCGGATGGCATGTCGAGCTGGAGTTCGAGGAGGACGGCCGGCACACGCGCGCGGTAGCGCTGGTGCGCCTGCCCGACGGGACCGAGATCAGGACCCAGGGCCATGCCACCCGGCACAACGTGGACATCGACCAGCCACGGGTCGGCGAGGAGATCGCCGGAGCCCGCGCCCTCAACGAGATCGCCATGCAGTTGCTGACCAAGGCCCATGTGGAGATCGACGACGACTCGGGCCGCAGGTCGCACTCGATCAACGTGTGAGCGTCAGCGCCCGGCCGCCAGGGCCGTCCGCACCGCCCGCAGCAGCGCCTGCGCGCGCGGGTCCGCCGTCACGCTCGTCCTGAAGCCGTTGGTGACGTATCCGAGGGCGATACCCGACTCGGGGTCGGCGAGGCCGAGCGCGCCGCCGCGGCCCGGGTGTCCGAAGGAGGTGGGGGACAGCAGCGGGGACGCGGGTCCGTGCAGCATGTAGCCGAGACCGAACCGGGTGTTCACGACGAGCACCCGGTCCGGGCCCGAGGACTGCTCGCCGCGCGCCAGTTCCACGGTCTCCGGGCGCAGCAGCCTCGTCCCGCCCTCCACCTCGCCGATCAGGGACGCGTAGAAGCGGGCCAGGCCGTCCGCGGTTGCGATGCCGTTGGAGGCGGGGAGCACCGCGGCCCGGTAGGCCGGGTCGTTCTCGTCGGGGAGCGGGGTGATCGCGGCGAAGGCGCGGCGGGTGAGGGAGGCGGGATCGGCGTAGGCGGCGGTCACGGCAGGCTTGGGGCGGGTCTTCAGCGCACCCGTCGGCGCGGGCCCGTCCACCTGCCCCACGCGCCCCACGCGCGCGTGCTGCGTCCGTGGCAGCCCGAGCCACAGGTCGGCCCCCACCGGCCCGGCCATCTCGTCGGCGACCCACTCGCCGACAGTCCGTCCGGTGACCCGGCGCACCAGCTCCCCGGTCAGCCAGCTGTACGTCTGCGCGTGGTACCCGTGGTCCGTCCCGGGCTCCCAGGCCGGCGCCTGCGCCGCCACCGCCGCCGCGCCGAGGTCGGGATCGGCGGCCTCGGCGGGCGTCAGCGGCCGGTCCAGCACGGGCACGCCCGCGCGGTGCGCGAGCAGGTGCCGTACGAGGGTCCGCTCCTTGCCGGCCGCCTTGTACTGCGGCCAGTACGTCCCCACGGGTGCGTCCAGGTCGAGTCTGCCGCGCTGGTGCAGCAGCAGGAGTGCGGCGGCGGCGACGCCCTTCGTCGCCGACCGCACGATCTGCGCGGTGCCCTGTTCCCAGGGGGCGTCGCCGGCCGCACCGTCCACGTCCCGGGTGCCGCCCCACAGGTCGACGACCTTGTGCCCGTCCCGGTAGACGGTCACCGCCGCGCCCCGGTCCCCGAGCATCTCGAAGTTCCGTACGAACGCCTCCCGGACCGGCTCGAAGCCCTCGGCCACCGCACCGCTCACGTCCACGCCCGCACGCCCTCTCGAAGCTCGCCTTCAACCCCTGGGGGAACACCCCCGCCGAGCCTGCGATTCCTTCGTCCCGCAGGTCCCGTCGGCCCCGCAGGTCCTGGTGTCCTCTGGTCCTGGCGTCCTGGCGTCCTGGCGTCCTGGCGTCCCGGTGGTCACGGTGTCCCGGTGGTCCCGCTGTTTCGGCTAGCCGAGGATGATCGTCACATCGATGTTGCCGCGCGTGGCGTTCGAGTACGGGCACACCTGGTGGGCGGCGTCCACCAGCTTCTCGGCGACCTCACGGTCGAGGACGGGCAGCGAGACGCTGAGGGCGACGGCCAGTCCGTAGCCCTTGTGCTTGTTCGGGCCGATCCCGACCTTCGCGGCCACCGTCGACCCCGTGAGGTCGAAGCCCGCGCGGTTGCCGACGAGGATCAGCGCGTTGTGGAAGCAGGAGCTGTAACCGGCCGCGAAGAGCTGCTCCGGGTTGGTGCCGTTGCCGTCCCCGCCCAGCGCCGGCGGCATCGCCACCTTCAGCTCGATCTGGCCGTCCTGACTGGTCACGAACCCGTCGCGGCCGCCGTGCGCGGTCGCTTCGGCGACATACGTGATTTTCGTCGGACGGGTGTCGACGGTTTCGACGGCGGTGCCTTCGGTCACGGCGGGACCTCCCCCAGAACTTGCCCAATTACATCGTGCACAAGGTACCGGCCGGTAGGTAGGCGCATGCCTATCAGGGGGTGGTAACCGGGGGTAACTTCAGTTCCGGGGCTCGGCGGACGCGGTCCCCGGCCTCCGCGGAAGCGGTCCCCAGCCTCGGCGGGTACCCTCCGCCGGCCTCAGCGGGTGCGGTCCGCCGCGCCCTGCGCACGTTGCGCGAGCCCCCACAGGTCCTCGCGCAACCGCGCGACCTCCGCCGCTTCCAGTCCCGTCGACGCGAGCAGGTTGCCGGGTACGCGCTCCGCGCGCCCCTTCAGTTCCTCCCCGCGCCCGGTGCACGCGACGAGTACCGAGCGCTCGTCGCGCGCCGAGCGCTCCCGGCGCACCAGCCCCGCCGCCTCCAGCCGCTTCAGCAGCGGCGACATGGTGCCGTAGTCGAGGCGCAGGGCGGACGCCAGCTCCTTGACGGTCGTCTCACCGCGCTCCCACAGGACCAGCAGCACGAGGTACTGCGGGTAGGTGAGCCCCAGTTCGTCCAGGAGCGGCCGGTACGCGGCCGTCACCGCGCGCTGGGCCGCGTACAGCGCGAAGCACAGCTGCTCGTCCAGGAGCAGCTTGCCGGCGGCGGTCGGTGCCTCGTTCGTCACGCACCCATTGTCGCCGAGCGCGGGTCGAACCCGAAGGGCAGCTCCAGGCGATGCGCGCGCATGAGGGCGTCGTCGGCGAGCAGATCGCCGGTCCGGCCGTCCGCCGCGATCACGCCCTCGCTGAGGATCAGGGCGCGCGGGCACAGTTCGAGGGCGTACGGCAGGTCGTGCGTGACCATGAGGACCGTGACATCCAACGACCTCAGGATGTCGGCCAGTTCGCGACGTGAGGCGGGGTCGAGGTTGGAGGACGGCTCGTCCAGGACGAGGATCTCCGGCTCCATCGCGAGCACCGTCGCGACGGCCACCCGGCGCCGTTGGCCGAAGGACAGGTGGTGCGGCGGACGGTCCTTGAACTCGGCCATGCCGACCTGCGCGAGCGCGTGGTCGACCCGCGCCTCCAGCGCGGCTCCCTTCAGCCCGGCCGCCGCCGGTCCGAACGCCACGTCCTCGCGGACCGTCGGCATGAACAGCTGGTCGTCCGGGTCCTGGAAGACGATGCCGACCTTGCGGCGGATCTCGGCCATGTGCTGCTTGCCGACGGGCAGCCCGGCCACCGTCACCGTGCCCGCACCGCCGGTGAGGATGCCGTTGAGGTGCAGCACGAGGGTGGTCTTGCCGGCGCCGTTGGGCCCGAGCAGCGCGACCCGCTCGCCCCGCGCGACGGAGAAGTCCACGCCGAACAGGGCCTGGTGTCCGTCGGGATAGGCGAAGGCGAGACCGGCCACTTCCAGGGAGGGCGGAGGAGTCACCAAGTCGGTCACGGCGTCGGTCAGGGCGTCAGTCACAGGGCCCATCCCAACACGCAGACCGCCAGGGCGGCGAACGGGAGGGTCAGGGCGTACGACCACTGCGCCCGCGACGCGGTCACCTCGTCGATCACCGGCATCGAGCCGGCGTACCCCCGGCTGACCATCGCCAGATGCACGCGTTCCCCGCGCTCGTAGGAGCGGATGAACAGTGCGCCCGCCGACTTGGCGAGCACTCCCCAGTGCCGCACGCCGCGCGCCTCGAACCCGCGCGACTCCCGGGCGATCCGCATGCGCCGCATCTCGTCCGTGATGACGTCGCCGTAGCGGATCATGAAGGACGCGATCTGCACGAGCAGCGGGGGCAGCCGCAGGCGTTGCAGGCCCAGGAGCAGCTCACGCAGCTCCGTGGTGGACGCCAGCAGGACGGAGGCGGCGACACCCAGGGTGCCCTTCGCGAGGACGTTCCAGGCGCCCCAGAGCCCGTTGACGCTGAGCGACAGGCCGAGGACGTCCACCCGCTCGCCCTGCGCCACGAACGGCATCAGCACCGCGAACGCGACGAACGGCACCTCGATCAGCAGCCGTTTCAGCAGGAAACCGGCGGGCACGCGCGCGTGACGCGCGACGAGGGCCAGCAGGACGGCGTACAGGCCGAACGCCCACATCGCCTCGCGCGGCGTCGACACCACGACGACCACGAAGGCGAAGGAGGCGGCGAGCTTGGTGTGCGGCGGCAGGCCGTGCACGGGCGAGTGCCCGTGCCGGTAGAGCCGGTGCGCGTGCCCCGCGCCCACGACGTCAGACGCTCTCTGCGGCCGTGGGCGACACGTCGTCGCCCGTCCGGCGCCTGCGCACCGCCCAGAACACCGTGCTGCCCGCGACGACTGTCACGCCGACGCCGATCACGCCCGCGAGCCCACCGGACAGGCGGGCGTCCGTCACGTCCTTGACGCCGTAGCCGGCGAGCGGGGAGTCGCTGGACGCGTGCTTCACGGTCCTCTGGTCGATGCCCTTGTCGGTGGCGACCTTCTCCAGGCCGTCGGGGTTCGCGGAGGCGTAGAAGCTGACGAAGCCGGCCAGGACGAGGGAGGTGACCAGACCGGTCACCCACAGCGTGCGCCGGGAGGTGCGCGCCGCCACGGGCGCCGTGCGCGTCCCCTCGGCCGCCGGGGCGTCGACGAGTTCACCGTGCACCCGCAACTGGAGCCGTTGCCGCAGATCGCGCGCGCCGTGGACCAGGTCCGGCCGTACGGCGACGACGGCGCCCACGGTCAGCGCCGTGATCACGGCCTCGCCGATGCCGATCAGCACGTGCACGCCGATCATCGCGGTGGCCACTCTGCCGATCGCCACGTCGGTGGTGCCGCCGATCCAGTAGACGAGCGTGAAGGCCACGGCGGCGGCGGGCACGGACAGTACGGCGGCGACGAAGGACGCGGCCGTGATGGACCGGCGGCTGCGGGGGAGCACCTTCACCAGGCCGCGGAAGACGGCGTACGCGACGACCGTCGTCACGATCGCCATGTCGGTGATGTTCACGCCGAGCGCGGTCAGTCCGCCGTCGGCGAAGAGGATGCCCTGCATCAGCAGGACCACGGACACGCACAGGACACCTGTGTAGGGGCCCACGAGTATCGCGGCGAGCGCGCCGCCGAGCAGGTGTCCGCTGGTTCCCGCCGCGACGGGGAAGTTCAGCATCTGCACGGCGAAGATGAACGCCGCCACGAGGCCGGCCAGCGGCGCGGTCCGGTCGTCGAGCTCCCGGCGCGCGCCGCGCAGACTCACGGCGATCGCGCCGGCGGCGACGACTCCGGTCACGGCCGAGGTCGGGGCGTTGATGAATCCGTCGGGTACGTGCACCCGACGATGATAGTGGCTTAATGCGAACAGTTCGCAAGAGCGAGAAGCTTGTGAGTTCGGAGGAGGGACGGCGGGGCCGGCGAGGGCGGCGCAGGCGGCCTCCGTGTATCGCACATGTGAGATACGTCGGTACGGGGCAGCGTAATCCGCAAAATATGCGACATTGGAGGGGGAGCGGATTCATAGCTTCCGCTCAGGTCACGCTGCGTGAGAGGGTCGGCCGATGTCTGTAGTCGAACAGTACGCGCGAGCCCACATCGTCACCGACGCCGACCGGGTCGCGGAAGACACGGCCGTACCCGTCGTCCTGCGCTACGACCCCGAGGAACCCCGGGCCGTGCGCGTCGGGCTCCCCGACCGCCGGGAGTGGACCTTCCCCCGCACCCTCCTCGAACAGGGGCTGCGCGCCCCGACCGGCACCGGCGAGGTGCGGGTCTGGCCGTGCGGGCGCGTACAGGTCGTGGTCGAGTTCCACTCCGCGCACGGTGTCTCGGTCGTCCAGTTCGAGTCCAAGACGCTGCTGCGGTTCCTGCGCCGCACCTACACGGCGACCGCACAGCCGGTCAGCCGTTAGCGACGGCGCGGCCCGCCCGGTTCCCGTCAGCGACGCCGCCGCCCGCCTGGCTGCCGTGGGTCACGACGCGGCCCGCCCGGTTGCCGTGGGTCACGGCGGCTGCCGGCCGTCGGGCGTCAGCCGCCGGGTGTGGCTCAGCCGCCCATCCGCAGCAGGGACGCCACGATCGGTCCGGCCGTGTCGCCGCCGTGGCCGCCCGCCTGCACGACGCCCGCGGCCGCCAGGTCACCGCGGTAGGCGGTGAACCAGCCGTTGGGCTTGTCCTGGTTGTCGACCTCCGCCGAACCCGTCTTGGCGCCGTAGTCGGGGCCCAGACCGGACATCGCCTCGGCGGCGGTGCCGGCCGCGGCGGTGTAGTTCATCAGCTCCCGCAGCTGCGACAGCGTGGACGACGACATCGTGCGCGAGGCCGTCGCCAGCGTGCGGTCGTCCACGGACGGGGCGACCAGGTAGGGCTGGTGGAAGGCGCCCGCCTTGACGGTGGAGGCGACCGACGCCATGTTCAGCGGGTTCATCCGGACCCCGCCCTGGCCGATCAGCGACGCCGCCTTCTGGGCCGCCGACTGCACCGGCACCGAGCCGTCGAAGGACGGCACGCCGATCGCCCAGTTGTTCATCGACAGGCCGAACACCTGCTGCGCCTGCTTGGTCAGGCTGTCGTTGTCCAGATCGGGCGCCTGGCTGATGAAGGCGGTGTTGCAGGAGCGCGCGAAGCTCGCCTTGAACGTGCCGCCGGTGATCTGGAAGTCGTCGTCGTTGTGGAACTTCCAGCCGCCATAGGTGAACGTCTTCGGGCAGGGATGCACCTTGTCCGCGGACGCCAGGTCCTTCTCGATGAGCAGCGACGAGGTGATGACCTTCATCGTGGAGCCGGGCGCCAGCGAGCCGTTGAACGCGGTGTTGAAGCCGTGACCGGCGTTCGCCACCGCGAGGATCTCGCCCGTGGAGGGGCGCATCACGACGACCGACGAGCGCGCGGTCTTCGCCACCTGCTGCTCGGCGGCCGCCTGGAGGGTGGGGCTCAGCGTGGTCCGCACGGTGCCCGGAGTGCCCTTGCTGAGCTCCAGCAGCGTCTTGTCGGAGGCCTTCTTCGCCTTCGAGGCCTTGCCGCGGACGACCTGGAGCTCCACGCCCGCCTTGCCGCCCGCCTTCTTGCCGTACTTCTCCCGCAGCCCGTCCAGGACCGGCTCCAGGGAGGGGTACCTGGCGGCGGTGAGCTCGCCGCCCTTGCTGTCGAGGGCCTTGACCGGCGGGGTGCCGGACTCTCCGGTGACGAGCGTGTCGCCGTCCTGGAGGTCCGGGTGGACGACGGACGCGTGCCAGTCGACCTGCGCCTTGCCGTTCTTCGGGTTGCGGACGACGGTGAGCGCGCTGGCGTACGTGAGCGGCTTGCTGACGCCCTTGTACTTCACCGTGCCCCTCACGGAGAACGGCACCTTGGTACCGCTGGGCGAGCCGGCGGTGAGGGTGACGCCGGTGATGTGGGCGTCCTTGGTGTAGCCGGTCAGGAGGGCGGTGGCGGCCGCCGAGTCGTCCGTGGCGGCGGCCGCCCCGGTCACCTTGCCCTGCTGCCAGGCCGTCAGGAACCGCGTGGCCGTGGACTTCGCCTCGGTCGCCGACGGCGCGTCGGCCCTGACCCTGGGCACCTGCTTGCCGTTGGCGGCCGCGGCCGAACCCTCGTCGGCCGCCGCTCCGCCCCCGTACAGTGCCCAGACGCCGAGCCCCGCCCCGCCGACCACGACCGCGATCATGCCGCCGGCCACGGCGGGTCGTCGCTTCTTGCGCCGCTCTTCGACGCGCCTTCTCTTGCCCACTGCCAGATCCTCCGGATCCCCAGGGGCTTCCCCGCAGCCCCGCTGCCCTCGTTGCCCTCACTGACCCCAACGACAGCAACCACCCTAGAGTCCCGTGCTGTGAGGGTGACGTCACGTGTGACGTCAGCCACCGTGCCCGCCGGTTCAGCCCGCCCGCAGCACGTCCGCGACGATCGGTCCGGACGCGTCGACGCCGTGACCACCGTCCTGGGTCATCGCGGCGGCCGCGACGTCTCCCCGGTACCCGGTGAACCAGCTGTCAGACCTGGCGTGACCGTCGACCTCGGCGGAACCGGTCTTCGCGCCGATCCGGCCGCTCAGCCCGGCCATCACCTGGGCCGCGGTGCCGCTGGTCGCGGTGCGGTTCATCATGGAGCGCAGTTGCTGCACGGTGCCCGACGACAGCCCACGCGCGTGTGCCGGTGCACGGCCGTCGAGGCTGAGCGGCACGATCACCGGCTGCCGGAAGGCGCCCGTCATCGCGGTCGCGGTGACCGACGCCATGTTCAGCGGGTTCATCTGGACCTGGCCCTGGCCGATGAGTCCGGCCGCGGTGTCCGGTCCTCCGGCGGCCGGGACGGAGCCGTCGAAGGACGGGATGCCGGTCTGCCAGTCGAGGCCGATCCCGAAGCGGTCCCGGGCCTCGTCGGTCAGCGAGTCGACCTTCACCTCGTCCGCGAACTTCACGAACGCCGTGTTGCAGGAACGGGCGAAGCTCTCGGCGAGGGTCGCGTTCTCGTTGGGCTTCATGCCGGTGAGGTTCGTGAAGGTCTGGCTCTCGGAGACGGCCGAGGGCGGACAGGGCGCGGGACCGTTCGCGGTGGTGAGCCCGTTGTCGATGAGGGTCGCCGCGCTGATGATCTTCATGGTGGAGCCGGGTGCCACCTCCCCCAGGAACGCGGCGTTCCAGCCGTCCGTCCGGTTGTTGGCGACCGCCAGCACCTCTCCGGTGCTCGGCCTGACGGCCACCACCGACGACTGTGCGTACTTCCGCACCGCCTTCTCGGCAGCGGCCTGGACACCCGCGCTGAGGGTGGTGGGCAGCTTGCCCGCCCTGCCCTCGGTGAGCGTCACCAGCGGGGTGTCGGCGGTGTCCGGGGTGGCGTGTCTGATCGCCAGTTCTACGCCGGCCGTGCCGCCCGCCTTGTCCCCGTACTTGGCGCGCAACTGGTCCAGGATCGGCCCGAGGGAGGGGTACTTCTCCTTCGTGAGCGCCTTGCCGTCACGGTCCACCGCCTCGATCGGCGGCGCCGCCGACGCGCCCGTGACGAGCGTGTCGTCCATGGACTTCAGCTCGGGATGAACGACCGACGGCTGCCAGTCCACCAGCGCCTTCCCGGTGGTGACGCCCCGTACGACGGTCAGCTCGCTCTGGTAGGCGAGCGGCCTCGACTTCCCCTCGTAGGACACCGTCGCCTTGACGCTGAACGGCACGCTGTCACCGGCCGCCGCGCCCGGTGTGATCTTCACCGCGGTGATGTGCGCCGCCTGGCCGTACGAGGACAGCAGGGGCTCCGCCTTCGCCGCGTTGTTGGTGAGATCGGCGGCCGCCGCGGCCTGCCCCTTCTCCCAGGCGGCGAAGAACTTGGCGCTCGTGTCCTTCACCTCCGACCCGCTGGGCGGCCCGGACTTCACGACGGCGGGCTCGGCGCCCCCCGACCCGTCGGCCCCGCTCCCGCCCCCGTTCAGGGCGTTCACGATGTTGAAGGCCCCGTACCCGGCCCCGCCCACCATCACGGCGAAGACCGAGCCGACTATGGCCGCTTTGGCCCCCTTGCGCATCTTGTGCACCCTCCCCGTTGTCCCCGTCGCCGCCCTCGCGGGCCTTTCTGAACATGTTCAGAAGTTGCGCTCGAGCTCACAGTAAGCGGAAAGGGTGTCTCACGGGGCGAGAGTTGGCGCAATCGTTAGACCCAGGTATCCAGCCACATACGTGAACGCCAGTCATCGATCGGGATCGCCTGCCCCGTGTACAGGGGGAAGAAGTAGATGAAGTTCCAGGCGATGAGCAGGACCAGGACGCCCGCGCCCGTGGCGCCCGCCACCCGGCGGGTGTCGCTCGAGCCCGGTGGGCCGACGAGCGCGCCGATCATCATCGCCACCGCCAGGCACAGGAAGGGCAGGAAGACGACGGCGTAGAAGAGGAAGATCGTGCGTTCCTGGTACATGAACCACGGCAGGTAGCCGGCCGCGATGCCGCAGGCGATCGCGCCCGCGCGCCAGTCGCGGCGGAAGAGCCACCGCCACAGGACGTAGAGGATCGCGAAGCAGGCCCCCCACCACAGCAGCGGGGTGCCGATCGCGAGGACCTCGCGGGCGCACTTCTCGCCCGCGTCCGTCGGGCAGCCGTCCTTGCCGGGGGCGGGGGACTCGTAGAAGTACGAGACCGGGCGGCCCAGGACGAGCCAGCTCCACGGGTTCGACTGGTACGTGTGCGGCGAGGTGAGGTGGGTGTGGAACTCGTAGACCTCGTGCTCGTAGTGCCACAGGCTGCGCCACCAGTCGGGGAACAGCCAGGTCCAGCTGCCGCCCTTGCCGTCGGTGGCCGCCCAGTTGCGGTAGTAGCCGCCCTTGCCGTCGGTGGCGGACAGGATCCAGCCCGTCCAGGACACCAGGTAGGTGACCAGCGCGACCGGGACCGTGGCCAGGAACGCGAGGCCCGTGTCGCGCTTCAGCACCGCCAGGTACGGGCGGCGGGCGCCCGCCACCTTGCGCGAGCCGACGTCCCACACCACCGCCATCAGGCAGAACGCGACCAGGATGTACAGGCCGTTCCACTTCGTGCCGATGGCCAGGCCCAGCATCAGGCCCGCCGCCCAGCGCCAGGGGCGCCACCCCAGGCGGGTGGTCTCCGCGATGTGCGGGTCGGGGCGGTGACGGCCGTGCGCGTCCGCCGGGAGCGCGGCGGCCAGTTTCTCGCGCGCCCTGTCCCGGTCGACCACCAGGCAGCCGAACGCCGCCAGCACGAAGAACATCAACACGCCGTCGAGCAGCGAGGTGCGGCTCATCACGAAGGCGAGCCCGTCGACCGCCATCAGCGCGCCCGCCAGGCAGCCGAGGAAGGTGGAGCGGAAGATCCGGCGGCCGATCCGGCACAGCAGCAGGACACTCAGCGTGCCGAGCACCGCCGTCATGAACCGCCAGCCGAACGGGTCGAACCCGAAGATCAGCTCGCCCAGCCCGATCACGTACTTGCCGACCGGCGGATGCACGACGTACGCCGCGTCCGCCGGGATGGTCACGTGCCCGCCCGACGAGAGGATGACGTCGTTGGCGTTCTTGTCCCAGTTGACCTCGAAGCCGCGGTGCACGACCGCCCACGCGTCCTTGGCGTAGTACGTCTCGTCGAATATCACCGCCTTGGGGCTGCCCAGGTGCCAGAACCGCAGCACGCCCGCCAGCAGCGTCACCAGCAGCGGACCGCCCCAGGACGACCAGCGCGCGATCCGGTCCGCCCACAGCGGCGGCAGGCCCAGCACCTGCCACAACCGGGGACTGGGCTGAGCGAACGGCGGCACCAGCCGCTCCCGGACATCGGCGGAGGACTCCGCGGCGTATCCGAAACGGCGCAGCCGTTGCTGCCACGACGGCCGCTGATCGGGCGGCGCCTGGCCCTGCCGGTGGTCCGTGGAGTCCGTGGAGTCCGTGGAGGACGCGGTACTGGTCACCGCGCCATCGTAGGGAACAGGTCTGTGTGAGTCCCGTGCATGGGCCCTACCCGGCCTGGTCGATCGAGTGGGACCGCGCCCTGCGAGGATGGAAACGTGACAGCTACGCCCGGAATCCTCGTTCTCGCCGGTACTCCCATCGGTGATGTCTCCGACGCCCCGCCCCGGCTCGCCGAGGAGCTGGCCGGGGCCGATGTCATCGCCGCCGAGGACACGCGCCGGCTGCGGCGGCTGACCCAGGCGCTGGGCGTGACGCCCAAGGGGCGTGTCGTGTCCTACTTCGAGGGCAACGAGTCGGCCCGCACCCCCGACCTGGTCGGAGAACTGGTGGGCGGCGCGCGCGTGCTGCTCGTCACCGACGCCGGGATGCCGTCGGTGTCGGACCCCGGCTACCGGCTGGTCGCCGCGGCCGTCGAGCAGGACATCCGGGTCACCGCCGTCCCCGGACCGTCCGCGGTGCTCACCGCGCTGGCGCTGTCCGGGCTGCCCGTCGACCGGTTCTGCTTCGAGGGGTTCCTGCCGAGGAAGGCGGGGGAGCGGCTGTCCCGGCTGCGGGAGGTCGCGGAGGAGCGCAGGACCCTCGTCTACTTCGAGGCCCCGCACCGGCTCGACGACACCCTCGCCGCGATGGCCGAGGTGTTCGGCACGGACCGGCGGGCCGCCGTGTGCCGCGAGCTGACCAAGACGTACGAAGAGGTGAAGCGCGGCCCGCTCGGCGAGCTGGCGCAGTGGGCGGCCGAGGGCGTGCGGGGCGAGATCACCGTCGTCGTCACCGGGGCGCCCGAGCGCGGGCCGGAGGAGTTCGACGCGGCGGAGCTGGTGCGGCGCGTACGGGTGCGCGAGGAGGCGGGCGAGCGCCGCAAGGAGGCCATCGTGGCGGTGGCGGCCGAAGCGGGGCTGCCGAAGCGGGAGGTGTTCGACGCGGTGGTGGCGGCGAAGAACGCCGGGGAGCTGTGACCGCTCGCGCCGGGGGACTGTGACTGCTCGCGCCGTGGGTCTGTGCCGGCCCGCCGGGGCCCGTGACCGCTGACGCCGTGGGCCTGTACAGGCCCGCCCGGGGGCTGTGACCGCTCACGCCGGGACGCTGTGACGGTTGTCACCGGGTGTTGTGAAGGGGCTCACACCCCCTCTGAGCAGGGCGCATGTCGTCTGAGCGTGCGCCCCATGCGCGGGCAAAGGACCCCGGTCCCTGGGGCAAGGGACGCTCAAATCGGCTTCAACAGTGCACAGGTCGAGTGCATTCGCCCCGGGGGAGGCGTCCACTGGGTGACGGGACGTCACCCGTCCCAACAGCGGACCACAGGAGCGGTCATGAGTGAGATCACAGGGCAGACCGGCCTCCGCGGCGGCGCGAGCGCCGTCGTCAACGAGTCGTACTCCTTCGCCTGCATGCGCTGCGGGCACGGCTGGGAGCAGGCCTACGAGATAGAGCACCACACCGACGCCGACGGCCACGAGTTCGTCCTCTACGTGGCGAACGGACGGGTCGTGCCGTCGCCGCTGAGCCGCCCGGCGTGCCTGAACTGCGACGGGCACGTCGTGCGCATCATGCGGGCCGGCCAGGTCTCCTCCGTGCTCAGCGCCTCCCGTCAGCACAAGGCGCCCCCGGCCGGACCGGTGGAGGCACCGGTGACGGCGGCCGAGGGGCAGCCCGAGGGGCAGCCCGGGGGGCAGACCCGGGCACCGGCCGAGGCGCACTCCAACGGACAGCAGCAGCACCACTGGCACCTGTCCGACCTCCTGCACCCGTTCCGCAAGGCGAGCTAGCCGAAGAGGGCATGCCGGCGGGCATGCCCCCTTCCGTAGGATCGGGGCATGCCTTCGAACGCCGACGCCCGCGCCGACAAGAGCGCCGCTCCGCCGCTTCCGGCTCCCCTCGGGGTGCCGGTCGCCGACTCCCACACCCACCTCGACATGCAGTCGGGCACGGTGGAGGAGGCCCTCGCGAAAGCCGCGTCGGTCGGGGTGACGACGGTCGTCCAGGTCGGCTGTGACGTACGGGGTTCCCGGTGGGCGGCCGAGACGGCGGCGGCCCACGAAGGTGTCCACGCGGCGGTCGCCCTGCACCCGAACGAGGCGCCGCGCATCGTGCACGGCGACCCTGGGGGAGGGGGGTCCCGGCAGGGCGCGCGGACGCCGGGTGGCGCGGGGGCGCTCGATGAGGCGCTCGCCGAGATCGACCGCCTCGCCGCGCTTCCGCACGTCAAGGGCGTCGGCGAGACGGGACTCGACCACTTCCGCACCGGCCCCGGGGGCAAGGAGGCCCAGGAGAACTCCTTCCGCGCCCACATCGAGATGGCCAAGCGCCACGGCAAGGCCCTGGTCATCCACGACCGCGACGCCCACGCCGACGTCCTGCGCGTGCTGAAGGAGGAGGGCGCCCCCGAGCGCACCGTCTTCCACTGCTACTCGGGCGACGCCGAGATGGCCGGGATCTGCGCCCGCGCCGGATACTTCATGTCCTTCGCCGGCAACGTCACCTTCAAGAACGCCCAGAACCTCAGGGACGCCGTCGCCGTGGCCCCGCTGGAACTGCTCCTGGTGGAGACCGACGCCCCCTTCCTGACCCCGGCGCCCTACCGCGGACGGCCCAACGCCCCGTATCTCGTTCCGGTCACGGTGCGCGCCATGGCCGCAGTTCGGGACCTCGACGAGGACGCGCTGGCCACCGCGCTCGCCGCCAACACCGCACGCGCGTTCGACTACTGACGGCTCCGTCTCCGCACCGCCTCGCCGTCGAACACAACTCTCAGTAGCCGTGCCACTTTGGAGAGTGACCGTCGCTCCGCTAGGTTCTGGGGGCCCGATCCGGACCCCTCCCCTGGAGTGTCGGCGTGAGCAACTCGCAGTACCTCGAGTACGAGCCGTACGGCGGTGGTGAGTCGTACGTCGACCTGCACAACGCCGAGACGATCGCGTACGGCGTGTACGCGGCGCCCGGGACGTACGACGACACGTACCGGCCCGCGTACGAGGCGTACGAGGAGACGCACGCCGCGTTCGAGGAGACGCACGCCGCGTTCGAGGAGACGCACGCCGGGTTCGAGGCGCCGCCCCGGCCTCCCGACACCCTCCAGCTTCCCGAGCCGGTCCAGTTCCCCGACACGGTCCAGCTCGCCGGGGCCGCCCAGTACGCGGAGACGGTCCAGCTCGCCGGGGCCGCCCGGTACGCGGAGACGGTCCAGCTCACCGGGGCCGCCCGGTACGCCGAGACGGTCCGGCCCCCGGGCCCGGCGCGGTCCGGTCTTTCGCCGCTTTCGCCACTGCCCCCGTTGCCGCCACTGCCGCCGTTGCCGCCGTTGCCGCAGGACGCGGGCGGGCGGGCCGGGCGCCGGCGCAGGACGCGCTCCGCCGAGCGCCCGGAGTCCACGATGCGCCGACTGCTCCCGCAGGCACTCGTCGTCGCCTTCCTGGCCGGCGGCACCACCGCCTTCGTCGCCGAGGACAAGGCGGTCGAGCTGACCGTCGACGGCA
The DNA here is from genome assembly GCF_042737375.1 of Streptomyces sp. NPDC060000. Lineage (NCBI taxonomy): Bacteria > Bacillati > Actinomycetota > Actinomycetes > Kitasatosporales > Streptomycetaceae > Streptomyces > Streptomyces sp. NPDC060000. The sequence goes on along the minus strand of NZ_JBHWUU010000032.1, from coordinate 27,597 downwards.
AGCCGCGCACCCTGCACACCTTCGCCGACGACGTGACCGAACTCCTGGCGGAGGAAGGCGTACGGGTGGGCGGGCACGACGTGGTCGTGCCCGCCCCTGGCACCGACCTCACCAGCGGCGACGAGGTCACCGTGCACTACGGGCGGCCCGTCCGGCTCACTCTCGACGGCCACCGCCACGAGGTGTGGACGACGGCGCACACGGTGGAGGAGGCGCTCCGGCAGTTCGGGGTGCGCGCGGAGGGCGCGTACATGTCCGTCTCGCGCTCCCAGCGGATCGGACGCGCCGGGCTCGCGCTGGACGTGCGCACCGAACGCTCGGTCACCGTCATGGCCGACGGGCGGCCCCGCACCATCCGCACCAACGCGGCGACCGTGCGCGAGGCGGTGGAGGCGGCCGGGATCACCCTGCGCGGGCGGGACACCACGTCCGTCGCGCCCGGCAGCTTCCCGCGCGACGGGCAGACGGTCACCGTGCTGCGGATCACCGGCACCCAGGAGGTGCGGGAGGAACAGATCCCGTTCGAGGTGCGCCGCACCGGCGACCCCTCGCTGTTCAAGGGTACGGAGGTGGTGGAGCGGGCCGGCCGGCCCGGGCTGCGGCGGATCACGTACTTCCTGCGCACCGTCAACGGCGTACGGCAGACACCGCGGCGGATCCGCGACGAGGTCGTGCGCCAGCCGCGCGAGCAGGTCGTGAAGGTGGGGACGAAGCCGCTGCCGGTGTCCGTGCGGGGGGCCGACGGCCTGGACTGGCAGAGCCTCGCGGTCTGCGAGTCGGGCGGCCGGCCGAACGCGGTCGACCCCTCGGGCACGTACGGCGGGCTGTACCAGTTCGACACCCACACCTGGCAGAGCCTCGGCGGCAGCGGGCGGCCCCAGGACGCCCCGGCGGCGGAGCAGACGCTGCGCGCGAAGAAGCTGTACGTGCGACGCGGGGCGAGCCCCTGGCCGCACTGCGGAACGCGGCTGCACGGGTGAGGAGCGGGGGCGGACGGTGTCCGTGCGCCCCCGTACCCTTGTCCCGTGAGTACCAGCCCCGCCCCCGACGCCCTTCTGGGCCCCGCCGACATCCGCGAGCTGGCGGCGGTCCTCGGCGTCCGTCCCACCAAGCAGCGCGGCCAGAACTTCGTGATCGACGCGAACACGGTCCGCCGTATCGTCCGCACCGCGGAGGTCCGGCCCGACGACGTGGTCCTCGAGGTCGGCCCCGGGCTCGGGTCCCTCACCCTGGCCCTGCTGGAGACCGCCGACCGGGTCACGGCCGTCGAGATCGACGACGTCCTGGCCGGCGCGCTCCCCGCGACGATCGCGGCGCGCATGCCGGAGCGCGCGGACCGGTTCACGCTGGTGCACTCCGACGCGATGCACGTGACCGAACTGCCGGGCCCCGCCCCGACCGCACTGGTCGCGAACCTGCCCTACAACGTGGCCGTGCCGGTGTTGCTGCACATGCTGGAGACCTTCCCGAGCATCGAGCGCACCCTCGTCATGGTCCAGTCCGAGGTCGCCGACCGGCTCGCCGCAGGACCCGGCTCCAAGGTGTACGGCGTGCCGTCCGTCAAGGCCAACTGGTACGCCGAGGTCAAGCGGGCCGGCGCCATCGGACGCAAGGTCTTCTGGCCCGCGCCGAACGTGGACAGCGGGCTCGTGTCGCTGGTCCGGCGGGCCGAGCCGATCAGGACCACGGCGTCGCGGCGGGAGGTGTTCGCCGTCGTCGACGCGGCGTTCGCCCAGCGGCGCAAGACCCTGCGGGCCGCGCTCGCCGGCTGGGCGGGCTCCGCGGCCCGGGCCGAGGCGGCGCTTGTGGCGGCCGGCGTCTCGCCGCAGGCACGCGGCGAGGCCCTCTCGGTCGAGGAGTTCACCCGCATCGCCGAGGCCGCGCCGGACCGGGAGACGCCCGACGGCTCCCCGTCGTCCCCCGGATCCCCGAAGCCCGTCGAGTCTCCGAAGTCCGTCGGCTCTCCGAAGCGGAAGGACTCCGAGTGAGCGTCACCGTACGGGTGCCCGCCAAGGTCAATGTGCAGCTCGCGGTGGGCGCCGCCCGGGCGGACGGGTTCCACGACCTGGCGAACGTCTTCCTGGCGGTCGGCCTGTACGACGAGGTCACCGTGACCCCGGCCGACGGACTCCGCGTCACCTGCGAGGGTCCGGACGCCGGCCAGGTCCCCCTGGACCGTACGAACCTGGCCGCGCGGGCCGCGATCACGCTGGCCGAGCGGTACGGCCGTACGCCCGACGTGCATCTGCACATCGCCAAGGACATCCCCGTCGCCGGGGGCATGGCGGGCGGCAGTGCCGACGGCGCGGGCGCGCTGCTGGCCTGCGACGCGCTGTGGGGCACCGGTGCCTCCCGTGAGGAACTCCTCGAGATCTGCGCCGAGTTGGGCAGCGATGTGCCGTTCAGCCTGGTCGGCGGGGCGGCCCTCGGCACCGGGCGCGGCGAGAAGCTGACGGCCCTGGAGGTCGGCGGCACGTTCCACTGGGTGTTCGCGATGGCCGAGCGGGGGCTGTCGACGCCTGCGGTGTTCCGGGAGTTCGACCGGCTGGCGGCCGGCCGGGACGTCCCCGAGCCGGTGGCCTCCCGGGAACTCCTCGACGCCCTTGCCAAGGGCGACCCCGACGCCCTCGCGGCCACCGTCTCCAACGACCTCCAGCCCGCCGCGCTGTCGCTCTTCCCCGAACTCGCCGACACCCTCGCCGCCGGCCGGGCGGCCGGTGCCCTCGCCACCCTCGTCTCGGGCTCGGGCCCGACCACCGCCCACCTGGCCCGCGACACCGCCGCGGCGGCGAAGATCGCGGAGGCGCTGCGCCTGTCGGGCACCTGCAAGAGCGTGCGCGTGGCCGCGGGACCGGCGCAGGGAGCGACGGTCGCCGGGGGCACGCGGTAGTCCGGCCGCCGTCGAGTAGGCTGCCCTGCTGATTCGCCTGCCTTGCCGCTGCGCCTGCCGGCCGCAGCACACCAGGCTGCTGGGCCCTTGGCCCCGAGCCCCTGGCCACCGGGCCCCGAGCCTGAGTCACCGGGCCGCTGGACACGGGGCCTTCGGCCGCCGGGCCTCCGGACATGGGGCCACTGGCCTCCAGGTTTCGGCCGCTGGCCGCTGGCCGCAGGACGCCGAGGCCACCTGGCCCCGGGCCACCGGGCCTCGAGCCCCGGGCCACCGGGTCCCGAGCCTGAGTCACCGGACCGCTGGACACGGAGCCTTCGGCCACCGGGCCTGCCACCGGGCATCGGGCTACCGGCCACCGGGCCGCCGGACACGGGGCTACTAACCTCCGGCCATCGGCCATCGGCCATCGGTTACCGGGCACCAGGCACCGGGCCACCGGCCAGCAGGCTCCGGGCAGCCGGACACGGGGCCACTGGCCACCGGGCCCCATGCCACCGGGCCTCGAGCCCCTGGCCACCGGGCCCCGAGCCTGAGCCACCGGGCCGCTGGGCACCGCGCCTTCGGCCACCAGCCGCCGGGCCTTCGGCCACCGGCCACCGGACACCGGGTCCGGACACGAGGTTACTAACCTCCGGCCAGCAGGCACCAGGCCACCGGCCAGCAGGCTCCGGGCCGCCGGACACGGGGCCTCCGGGCCTCCGGGGCACCACCGGGCCGCTGGAGCCCGAGCACCGGGCCGCCGGGTGGGCCCCGGACGTCCGGCTGGCGTAATCGGGCTGCTCCGAGCGGCCCGTGCCCTCTAAGCTTCCTCGGCCGGTCGCATCGCGGGACCGGCGGGGGAGGGATGCGCATGGGGTCGGCGGAACTCGTCGCGGCCGTTCGGCGGGGCGATGCCGAAGCGGTTCGGGAACTGCTGGAGGGCGGGGCGGATCCGGAGACCTGTGACCCGGCCGACGGCGTCCCCCTGCTCTGCCGGGCTGTCGCGGCGTACGACGCAAAGGTCGTCGAGGCGCTGGTCCTGGCCGGTGCCGACCCGCTGCGTCCGCTGCCCGACGGCGACACCCCGCTGCTGCGCGCGGTGGACGGCGGCTCGGTGGAGATGATCGCGGCGGTGCTGCCCATGCCGCTCGCAGCCGAGCCGCGCGCCGAGCTGCTGGCCCGGGCCCGGTTCTGGACCGAGACCGACCTGGAGGCCGAGCTGCGCCGCAGGACGGGCGCCTCGGGGCCGGCCGGACGCATGAGGGTCGAGGAGCCGAAGGGCTTCTGCCACTACGAGCAGATCACCCTCGGCGGCATGACCGTGCGGGACGGCCATGCCGGGGTGCTCATCCAGCTGGAGGAGTGCTTCGGGGTGGGCGCGCCGTTCGGCGAGGTGCTCGCGCGGGCGCTCGTCCGGCCGGACCGGGACCACGTGGTGTGGACGGAAGCGGTGATCCGGCTGTCCTTGCGGCGCCACGAGCCGACCTGGGCGGACGCCGCCGACCTGCGCGACCATCCGGACCGCCTGCGCCGCCTCTTCGCTGCCGACCTGCTGCGGCTCATGTCCGTCAGCGGCCCCCACGACGGGTACCGGCCGCCCGCATGGCGGGACTTCGCGCTGTTCTTCCCGTGGGCCTCGAAGGAGGAGGACCCGGAGGTGCTGGCGCTCGTGCTGGACGCGGTGATCGACGAGAACGAGGAGTACGCCGAGGAGATCGAGGCCCTCGGGCTGAGCTATGCGACGCATCCCGATCCCCGGGTGCGCTGCGTGGTGCCGTCCACCCTGTCCTGGAAGGACGAGGGGAGCGCACACAGCCGGTCCGCACGCCTCGAAGTCCTGTACGCGCTGGCGCGCGATCCGGATTCCGGCGTGCGCGAGAGGGCGGCATACCAGCTGACGCACTGCCGCGGGGAGCTGCCCGGCATCGACGACGTGCTCGCCGGACTCCTCGACGACGAACTGCGGGAGACCCGGGTGCACGCCGCCCGCGGGCTCGCGCTGCGCGGTGATCCGCGCTGCGTGGAGGCGGAGCGACGACTGCTCCCCCTCGACCCCGACGGATGGCCGGACGGCGACCTCGTACGGGCGATGTGGAGGTACGAGGAGGGTCTGCGGGAGGCCGCCGGAGCGAAGCCTTCCGCGTCGGAGTGACGATTTCCGCGGGGGAGTGACGATCCCGTCCGGCCTGACGCGCTCGCGCCCGCGTCCGGTGTGCCCCGGCGTGCGCGAGGGGGGCGTCCGCCCTGCGCGCGCAACCGTTCGCCGCGCGACGCCGCCCCCACGGGAGACGCCGTCCGTCTGCCGACACCCAGGGGCGTGAGCCGCTCGCGCACGCGCCGTTCGCAAACAGCGCGCACGACCATCGCGCGCTCTGCCGGAAGCCGCGGACGCCCTCATGACCGCGAAGGAAACCGGGCACCCGAGGGTGTCCGCCGCGCCGACTACCCTGGAGGGTCGAGCATCCCCCGTGGCAGGAGAGAAATGGCCGTCAATCTGGTCAATGTCGAGAACGTCAGCAAGGTGTACGGGACCCGTGCCCTCCTCGACGGCATCTCGCTCGGCGTGTCCGAAGGGGACCGGATCGGCGTCGTCGGCCGCAACGGCGACGGAAAGACCACGCTGATCCGCATGCTCGCCAAGCTGGAGGAGGCGGACTCCGGCCGGGTCACGCACTCCGGCGGGGTACGCCTGGGCGTCCTCACGCAGCACGACTCGCTGGACTCCACCGCGACTGTCCGGCACGAGGTCATCCGGGACATGGCCGACCACGAGTGGGCCGGCAACGCCAAGGTCCGGGACGTGCTCACCGGGCTGTTCGGCGGCCTCGACCTGCCGGGGTTCCCGCAGGGCCTGGACACCGTCATCGGCCCGCTCTCGGGTGGTGAGCGCCGCCGGATCGCGCTCGCCAAGCTGCTGATCGAGGAGCAGGACCTGATCGTCCTGGACGAGCCGACCAACCACCTCGACGTCGAGGGCATCTCCTGGCTCGCCCGGCACCTGCGCGAGCGCCGCTCCGCGCTCGTCTGCGTCACCCACGACCGCTGGTTCCTGGACCAGGTCTGCACGCGCATGTGGGACGTGCAGCGCGGCGCCGTCCATGAGTACGAGGGCGGCTACTCCGACTACGTCTTCGCGCGCGCGGAGCGTGAGCGCATCGCCGCGACGGAGGAGACCAAGCGGCAGAACCTGGTCCGCAAGGAGCTCGCCTGGCTGCGGCGCGGCGCGCCCGCGCGGACGTCCAAGCCGCGGTTCCGCGTGGAGGCGGCCAACGAGCTCATCAAGGACGTGCCGCCGCCGCGCGACAGCAGCGAGCTGATGAAGTTCGCGTCCTCCCGCCTCGGCAGGACGGTCTTCGACCTCGAGGACGTCAGCGTCCAGGCCGGTCCCAAGGTGCTGCTCAAGCACATCACCTGGCACCTCGGCCCCGGCGACCGCATCGGCCTGGTCGGCGTCAACGGCGCCGGCAAGACCTCCCTGCTGCGGGCCCTGGCCGAGGCCGCCCGCACCGAGGGCGAGGTGCAGCCCGTGGCCGGCCGGGTCGTCGTCGGCAGGACCGTCAAGCTCGCCTACCTCTCCCAGGAGGTCGTCGAACTCGACCCCGGTCTGCGCGTCCTGGAGGCCGTACAGCAGGTGCGGGAGCGTGTCGACCTCGGCAAGGGCCGCGAGATGACTGCCGGGCAGCTCTGCGAGACGTTCGGCTTCAACAAGGACAAGCAGTGGACGCCGGTCGGGGACCTGTCGGGCGGTGAGCGCCGCCGCCTCCAGATCCTGCGCCTTCTCATGGACGAGCCCAACGTCCTCTTCCTCGACGAGCCCACCAACGACCTGGACATCGAGACCCTGACCCAGCTCGAGGACCTCCTCGACGGCTGGCCCGGCTCGATGATCGTCATCTCCCACGACCGCTTCTTCGTCGAGCGCACGACGGACCGGGTCTTCGCGCTCCTGGGCGACGCCAGCCTGCGGATGCTCCCGCGCGGCATCGAGGAGTACATCGAGCGCCGGCAGCGCATGGAGGAGACCGCGGCCGCCTCCGCTCCGGCGGCCGCCGCGAAGCCGACGACCGAGAAGAGCGCCTCTGACCAGCGCGCCGCGAAGAAGGAACTCCAGAAGATCGAGCGGCAGTTGGACAAGGTCTCCGACAAGGAGTCCAAGCTGCACGCCCAGATCGCCGACAACGCCACCGACTTCGAGAAGGTCGCCGGACTCGACGCCGAGCTGCGGGAATTGATGGGCGAGCGCGAGGAGCTGGAGCTGCGCTGGCTGGAACTCGCCGAGGACGCGTGAAGGGTGCGTGAAGGCGCATAACGACGGCATCACAGGCCGGTTCTCCCTTGGGAACAGGGGCGGATCGGCCCGGGGGGCTGTCGGTCACGGGTGATAGAAAGAGTCGTCTGAGAACTTTCTGAAGACGGCTCCGGGAGGGTCACTGACCTGGGGGCGTGGCTAAAAATCAGTGACATAGGGGGAACACGCTGATGGCTCAGCCGCCCAATCAGCCGCCGCAGCAGGGTGGTTTCGGAGCACCGCAGGACCAGCCAGGACAGCCGCAGGCACCACAGGCACCACAGCCGTCCCAGGGAGGCTTCGGCGCACCCCAGATGCCGCCGCAGCCGCCCCAGGGCCCGCCCGCCCAGCCGCCGCAGCCGGGCTACGGCTACCCCCAGCAGCAGCAACCGCCGCAGCAGCCCGGGCCGTACGGTCAGCCCCAGCAGCCGGGGCCCTACGGCGGGCCCGGTCCTTACGGCGGCCAGCCCGCCCCCGGCCGGCCCGGCCCCTACGCCCAGCCCGGGCCGTACGGCCAGCCGAGCGGGCCCTACGGTCAGCAGCCCGGCTACGGCTATCCGCAGCCGCCCCAGTTCCCCGGCGCACCCGGCGCCCCCGGCACGCCGCCGGGAGGGCGCAACCCCTTCAAGGGGCGGCCCGCGCTGGTGATCGGGGCCGCGGTGGCGGCGCTGCTGGTGATCGGCGGGACGGTGTACGCGGTCACGAGCGGTGACGACAAGGGCGGCAAGAAGCCGGTCGCCGGGCCGAGCGACGACGGCAAGGCCACCGCGAGCGGCGCACCGGCCAACCCCGGTGACGGCAGCGGCGACGGCGGCGAGGACCCCGAGGACTTCAACGCGGGCCGCAAGTCCGGCGAGGCGAAGGTGCTCTGGTACAAGGAGGCGCCCGACGCGCCGGCCTCCGGCGCCGACGCCCCCGGGATGTGGATCACCTCCAAGGCGGCCGTGAAGGCGGCGTACAAGGAGGTCGTCGCGTACAACATCGGCGACGGCAGGCCCACCTGGGACACCGTCACCTTCCCGCAGAAGATCTGCGCGATCACCCCGCAGAAGACGGCGGACGACAAGGTCGTCGTGGCGTACATGAGCGGCACCAGCGACCGCGCCAAGTGCAACCAGCTCCAGCAGATCGACCTCGGCACCGGCGCCAAGGGCTGGAAGGGCGTCGTCGCGGACGGCGCGCTGTTCGACAGCGCGATCAGCGTCGAGCTGTCGCTCGCGGGCAACACGCTGATGGTGGGCCGCTCGCAGTCCGGCACGGCGTACGACGTCCGCACCGGCAAGAAGCTGTACGACAAGCAGAAGTACGGGGACGCGTGTTTCCCGACCGCGTTCGCGGGCGGGACCCGGCTGTTCGCGGTGGCGTCCTGCGACGCGACCGATGCCAACGAGCACGACGAGATCCAGGAGCTGGACCCGGCGACCGGCAAGGTCAAGTGGACCCAGAAGTTCGACAAGGGCTGGTCGGTCGCGAAGACGTACTCCGTCGACCCGCTGGTGGTCTACAGCACCAACGAGGACAAGAACAGCTGGAACATCTCGACGTTCAAGCCGGACGGTTCGTACCGCTCGCAGGTCGGCTTCGACGAGGACTTCGCGCCCGCGTGCGACTCCGGCTTCCTCCAGCGCAACCTGACGGGCTGCTCGGGCACGGCCTCCGACGCGAACACGCTCTACCTGCCGACCGACGCGAAGAGCGGTCCCAACGAGATCGTGGCGATCGACCTCTCCACCGGCAAGGAGAAGTGGCGCGTGAAGTCCCCGACCGACGAGGCGATGCTGCCGGTGAAGGTCGAGGGCGGCAATCTCGTCGCCTACGTCGAGCCGTCGTACGACGCGGCCGGCCGGGTGGTGGGCATCCCGACGGCCGGGTCCGCCCACAAGCCGACGACGCTGATGCAGCTGCCCGAGAGCACGGCCGAGATCGAGGACGGCTTCTACGCGCGTGATCTCGCCTGGGTCGACGGGCGCTTCTACCTCTCCTCCACCCGGCTGACGGGCAACGACGACTCGAAGGAGAAGCTGATGCTCGCCTACGGCAAGTGAGGCTCCTCGCCGCCTTCCCTGCCCGTCGACGTCCCCTGCCCCGTCCGCCGAGCTTTCCGAGCGTTCTCCCGAGGTATCCACACCATGACCCAGCCGCCGCCCCCACCGCCGAACCAGCCCCCGCAGCAGCAGGGTGCCTTCGGCCCGCCCCAGCCGCCGCAGGACACGCCGCCGCAGGACGCCGTACCCGAGGACGCGGCACCGCAGGACGCCGCGCCGCAGCCACCCGCCCCGAACCTGGCGAAGTCCCCGCAACCGGGCTACGGCTACCCGCAGGCACCGCAGGCACCGCAGGCACCGCAGGCACCGCAGGCACCGCAGGCACCGCAGGCACCGCAGGCACCGCAGGCCCCCCAGGCGCCGACTCAGGCGGCTCACGAGGCTCAGCACCCGCAGCCGGCGCAGCCGCCGCAAGCTCCTCGGACGCCGCCGTCGGCCCCGTCCGGGCCCCCGCAGCAGCCTCAGCCGGGGTACGGCTACCCGCAGGCACCCGGGCAGCCGTTCGCGCCCCCGCAACCCCCGGCCGCCGGCCCCGGCTACGGCTACCCGGCCCAGCCGGGCCCGCCCACCCCCTCCGCCTACGGACAGCCCCAGCAGCCGGGCCCCTACGGCCAGCCGACGCCCGCCTACGGCCAGCAGCCGGGCTACGGCTACCCGGGCCAGCCGGGCCAGCCGGTATATCCGGCCGCACAGCCGGGTTACGGCTACCCGGGGCAGCCCACCATGCCCATGCACCCGCAGCCCGGCGGTCCAGGACAGGGACCGGGCGGTGGCGCCGGCAAGAAGTTCAACGCGCAGCTGGCGATCATCGTCGGGGCGGTCGTCGCGATCGCGCTGATCATCGGCGGCGGCGTCTGGTACGCGAAGTCCGGTGACGGCAAGAAGATAGAGGCGGACACGGCCGGTCCCACCGGCGGTGGGGGCGACACGGGTGGCACGGGCGGTACGGGCGGCACGTCCGCCGGCGGCAGCGAGAAGGTGCCGGCGGACCCCACCTCGCACGTGCTCTTCAAAATCGCGTCGCCCGTGGTCAAGAAGGACGACAGCGTCGGCGTCAAGGGCTCCTGGGTGACCGACAAGGCGTACGTGAAGACGGGCGCCAACGAGGTCGCCGGCTACGACCTGGACAAGGGCACCAAGCTGTGGACGGTCAAGCTGCCCGGCCCGGTGTGCGAGGCCAGCAAGTTCGCCACCGACGACCACCGCACGGCGATCACCTTCCAGGCGAGCACCGCCGAGACGGCCGGCTGCGACCAGGTCGCGGCGATCGACCTCGCGGCGGGTAAGCAACTGTGGAAGAAGACCGTCAACTCCGGTGACTACCCGGTCACCTTCGACAACGTCACCGTCAGCGGGAACACCGTCGCCCTCGGCAGCACCGAAGGCGGCGCCGCCTTCGACATAGGCTCCGGCAAGGTGCTGTGGTCGCCCAAGCCGGCCGACACCTGCTACGACGCCGGCTACGGCGGCGGCCCCAAGCTGGTGGCGGTGCGCAAGTGCGGCGCGTACGACAACCCCGAGCTGCACATCCAGAACATCGACCCGGTGTCCGGCAAGGTGCTCTCCGAGTACAAGCTGGCCACGGGCATCGAGTACGCGTCCGTGGTGTCGACCGACCCCCTGGTGGTGGCCGCCGACGTCGGCGACAGCGCCGGTGACGGCAGCGGCATCTCGGACTTCTTCTCCATCGACAGCAAGACCGGCAAGCTGCGCACCCGCATCTCGGTCCCGGGCGACCAGTACGCGGCCGACTGCGAGGGCATCACCAGGATCGAGGCCTGCTCGAGTCTGGCCGTCGGCAACGACCGGATCTACGTCCCGACCGAGGAGCACGACGGCACCGGCGACTACAGCCGGACCAACGAGGTCATCGCCTTCGACCTCGCCACCGGCAAGCAGACCGGCCAGCGCGCGGACGCCGGCGACGGCTACACGATCTACCCGCTGCGCATGGACGGCAACAACCTGATCGCCTACAAGCGGCCGCCGTACGACAAGGGCGGCCAGGTCGTCAGCATCGCCGGAGGCTCCTTCAAGGAGACCAAGCTGCTGCAGAACCCGTCCACCGAGTCGGTACGCGATCTGGAGACCAGCCTGTCCCCGGAGTACGCCGAGGTCCTGTACTCCAAGGGTCACCTGTACATGTCGGAGGTGTTCGCCGACGACGGCGGGACTTCGGGCGGTGATCCGCAGTACCTGGCGGTCGCGTACGGCGCGGGCAGCTGATCGTCTTAATCGCCGTGACGGCCCCGTCCCTGTTCAGGGGCGGGGCCGTGCACTTACCGCCCATGACCCTCGAATGTGAGGAATTTCGGCGATCCGGGGCACTTCTCACCAGTAGGGGGAGCGCAACGTCGAACAAGCGTGTAGCTTCCGGGGGCATGAAGGACGGGGTGCCGGGGGGCACCCCTTTGTTGGTCCGCGACGGTCCGTGTGGGTCCGTGTGGGCATCCATGGGGGGACTGGGGGGTTGCTCGATGGGAGTGCGGCTGATGGTGGTCGACGACCACCGACTGCTCGCCGAGGCACTGGCCTCGGCACTCAAACTGCGGGGGCACCGGGTGCTCGCCGCGGCGGCGCCGGCCGCGGGCGCGGCGGAGCTGGTGATCACCCGCGCCCCGGAGGTGTGCCTGCTGGGCACGGCGGTCCCGGCCGAGCCTGGCATATTCGACCCGGTGGTCCGCATCAAGCGGGAGCGTCCGCAGGTGGCGGTGCTGGTCCTGGGCCCCGTTCCGAACCCCCGTGGCATCGCGGCGGCCTTCGCCGCCGGCGCTTCCGGCTACGTACGCCACGACGAGCGCATAGAGGGCGTGGAACGGGCCATCATGAAGGCACGCGCGGGTGAGGCGGCGGTGGCTCCGCAGCTGCTGCAGGGCGCGTTCAGCGAGTTGCTCAACCCGGCGGCCCAACCGGACGACGAGGGTCAGCGGCTGCTCCAGATGCTCACGCCCCGCGAGGTCGAGGTCCTGGTCCGGGTCGCCGACGGCGAGGACACCCGCCTGATCGCCGCCGGCATGGGCATCGCCCCGTCCACGGCCCGCACCCACGTCCAGCGGGTCCTGATGAAACTCGGCGTCGGCTCCCGCCTGGAGGCGGCGGCCCTGGCGGCCCGGACCGGCCTCCTGGACCGGGCGGGCCCGCTGCCGCACGTCACCCGCGCCACGGCGACGGAACCGGAATAGGCGACCGCGTGAGAGCACGCACGGTCGTCCGGCGCGGCGCCCGCCTCGGAGTCCTCATCGGAGCGTGGCCCGCGGGCATCGCCGGTGTCCTCTGCCTGGTGGCGGCGTTCGTCTTCCTGGTCGGCGATCTTGACGGAACCGCGTACGCGCTGGCGTTCGTGGGCGGCTGCGCCGTCCTGGGCAGCATGGCGGCGGGCGTCACCGTGGGCGCGGCCACCGGCCTGGCCCTGGCGTTCGCACCTCGTCGGCTGCTGGCGAACGCCCCGCTGCGCGGCCTGCTGGCGGCACTCATCGCAGCACTGCTGACGGCGGCACTCACGGTCGCAGCCCTGACCGCAGGCTGCGACATCCTCGCGAGTACCCCTCCCTCGGACCAACTCCTCGTCTGGTCCCCGACCCTGGTGATCGCCCTGCTGGCGGCAGCCCGAAGCGGCGAGATCGCCGGCTACGGCACCGACCGCTGAGGGGAACGAGGACCGCTGCCGGCATTCCCGCCGCAGTCCGCGGGCTATCGGCGTGGGCACGTCGCGCCAAGGTGGCGTAGACACGCCGCGGCGGCGGAGGTGCGAAACGGATGATCACAACATACGGTCTGTAACCGTAACGTTTCGTTCCGTAACGAAACATGTCGCTCAGCCGGAAAAGGGAATGTAATGCGCAAGCTTCACAAGACCGCACTCGTGGCTGCCATGATCGGAAGCCTCACCATGGCCGGGGCCGGAATCGCCTCCGCCGGCGGCTCGGACGGGGACTCCAGGGAGTGCTCCAACCACGTCGAGAACATCTCGTTCGGTCTCATCAACATCCCGAACCTGAACCTCCCGCTGCTCGGCCTCTCGTCGAACCAGGACGCGACCCAGCAGATCTGCAACAACGGGGACGACGCCGTCAACGCGAACGTCGCCAGCCGCGAGGACTAGCCGCGACGAGTAACCGACGCGAGTAGACGACGGGGCAGCTCCGGGATCCGATGCCTCGATCCCGGAGCTGCCCCACGTCACGACCGCAACCCGCACCCCTGCCAGGCGGGCGCTACTCGCCCCGCGGGGTCTTCCCCTCCACCGCCTCCGGCGGCAGCGTCGGCGTGACCGGCGGCGCGGGCCTCAGCTTCAGCCAGGCCAGGAAGAAGATGCCCAGGGCCAGCATGCCCAGGCCGGTCCACAGGTTGATGTTGATTCCCTGGGCCTTGTCGATCTCCGCGTCGCTGTCCGTGATGCCGGCGATCGTGACGATCACGCCGTAGACGACGAACAGGCCGCCGATGATGCGGCGCAGGTCGAAGATGCGGGCCGCGGTCTCGGACTTCTCCTCGAGCTCCGTGACCTCCCGCTGGACGTCGGCCTCGGAGTAGCCCGCCCGCCGCAGCCGCTCGGCAGCCTCGGCGCGCTCAGACGGTTCGAATTGCTCGGACATGGTCTCTCCAGTCTCCCGCGGTTGTCGCGGCCGGGCTCAGAACGAGAACGGGATGTAGCAGACGGCGGCCAGGATCACCGCGCCCCAGCCCAGCAGGGCCGGGCGCCGGTACCACGCGTCGTCGCCCACCGCCGGCGGCTCGGCCATGCCGGGCGAGACGGTGCCGTAGACCAGGCCCTCGAGCTCCTCGGCCGGCTTGGGGGCCGTGAACAGCGACACGATCACCATCACCACCGCGCCCGCCACGAAGCCCGCGATCGCGGAGACGAAGTTGGCGCCCTGGTCGGTGGGGATGCCGATGATGTCCTGCTTGTAGAGGACGAAGTAGTTCACCATCGCCGCCGTGGTGCCCGCGAGCAGGCCCCAGAAGCCCGACTTCTTCGACGCCCGCTTCCAGAACATGCCGACGATGAAGACCACGAACATCGGCACGTTGAAGAAGCTGAACAGCGTCTGGAGGTAGCTCATGATGTTCGAGAAGGACGAGGCCAGGAACGCCGTGCCCACCGACGCGGCCACGCCGACCGCCGTGATCAGGCGACCGAAGCGGACGTAGTACGCGTCCTCCCGGCCCAGCACCACGTACTTCGCCCAGATGTCCGTCGTGAACACCGTGTTGAACGACGAGATGTTCGCCGCCATGCCCGCCATGAACGCCGCCAGCAGACCCGTCACCGCGATGCCCAGTACGCCGTTCGGCAGCAGCTCCTGCATGAGGTACGGGATCGCGTCGTTGTACTGCAGGTCCGAGCCGCTCGTGCCGATCTTCGGGACCAGGACCGCCGCCACCAGGCCCGGGATCATCACCAGGAACACCATGAAGACCTTCGGGTAGGCCGCGATGAGCGGCGTGCGCTGGGCCGCCGAGAGGTTCTTCGCCGACAGGGCGCGCTGCACCTCCGCGAAGTTCGTCGTCCAGTAGCCGAAGGACAGGACGAAGCCGAGGCCGAGCACGATCGTCAGCCAGTTGGCGCCCAGCGGGTTGGCGCTGCCGATGCCCGTGCCGCCCCAGGCACTGACGAAGTTGTCCCCGTGCGTCGCGCTCAGCTTGTCGGTCAGGCCGCCCCAGCCGCCCACCTTCCTGAGGCCCAGCACCGACAGCGGGATGAGGGCCGCCAGGATCACGAAGAACTGGAGGACCTCGTTGTAGATCGCCGAGGAGAGGCCGCCGAGCGTGATGTACGCCAGGACGAAGAACCCGGCCACCACGATCGCCACCCACTGCGGCCAGCCCAGCAGCGCCTCGACGACGATCGCCAGGGCGTACAGGTTCACCCCGGCGATCAGGATCGCGGCGAAGGCGAAGAGGGCCGAGCTGAGCAGGTGGGCCGCCTTGTCGAAGCGCAGGAGCAGGAACTCCGGGACCGAGCGGACCTTGCTGCCGTAGTAGAACGGCATCATCACCAGGCCCAGGAACACCATCGCCGGGATGGCGCCGATCCAGTACCAGTGGACGGTGTACGCGCCGTACTGCGCGCTGTTCGCGGCCATGCCCAGGATCTCGGTGGCGGCCAGGTTGGCCGAGATGAACGCGAGGCCCGTGATCCAGGCGGGCAGCGAGCGTCCGGAGAGGAAGAAGTCGAGGGTGGTCTTCACCGATCTACGGGCGGCGAAGCCGATGCCCAGGACCACGACGAAGTAGATGCCGAGGATCGTGTAGTCGAGCCAGTTCGTCGGGAGGCGTAGCTCTGCCGCCAGCTGTGCTGCCGTGAGTGTGGGGGTTCGCATGCCTGCTCACTTCTTTTGGTGTTCTTTGTTTGGTTGTGGCGGTGACTCGCGTGGGGGTTTATGGTTTTATGTGTTTGGTTCTGTTGGAAGCTTCGCTAGGTGTACGGATCTGGATCCGCGGATCCAGAGGTACGGAGGAGAGTCGCGGTGAAGAAGACGTCGACCCGCTTGGCCGACGGTCGTGAGCTGATCTACTACGACCAGCGGGACGACTCGGTGCGCGACGCGGTGGACAAGCGTCCGCTGGACCCCACGGTCACCACTTCGGAGGTACGGAGGGACCCGCTGCTCGGCGATTCCATCGCCGTCGCCTCGCACCGGCAGGGGCGCATCTACCACCCGCCGGCCGACGAGTGCCCGCTCTGCCCCTCCCAGGGCGACCGGCTCAGCGAGATCCCGGACTCGTCGTACGACGCCGTCGTCTTCGAGAACCGTTTCCCGTCCCTGGCGGGCGACTCCGGGCGCTGCGAGGTGGTCTGTTTCACCTCCGACCACAACGCGTCCTTCGCCGACCTCACCGAGGAGCAGGCCCGACTGGTCCTCGACGCGTGGACGGACCGGACGTCCGAGCTGTCGCACCAGCCCTCCGTGGAACAGGTGTTCTGCTTCGAGAACCGCGGCGCCGAGATCGGTGTGACTCTGGGTCACCCGCACGGGCAGATCTACGCCTACCCGTTCACCACTCCGCGCACCGCCCTGATGCTCCGTTCGGTCGCGGCGCACAAGGAGGCGACCGGCGGGCAGAACCTCTTCGACGCCGTCCTGGAGCGCGAACTCGCCGACGGGCGGGTCGTCCTGGAGGGTGAGCACTGGGTCGCGTTCGTGCCGTACGCGGCGCACTGGCCGTACGAGGTGCACCTCTACCCGAAGCGCCGGGTGCCGGACCTGCTGGCCCTCGACGAGGACGCGCGCACAGAGTTCCCCCAGGTGTATCTGGAACTCTTGAGGCGCTTCGACCGGATCTTCGGCGAAGGTGAACCGCCCACGCCGTACATCTCCGCCTGGCACCAGGCGCCGTTCGGCGCGCTGGAGGAGTTCGAGGGCGTCAACCGGGACGACTTCGCCCTCCATCTCGAGCTTTTCACCATCCGCAGGACTTCCGGCAAGCTGAAGTTCCTCGCGGGCTCCGAATCCGGCATGAACGTCTTCATCAACGACGTGCCGCCCGAGTTCGCGGCCCAGCGACTGCGAGAGGTAGCGAGTTCATGAGCGGCATCACCGGCACGAGCGGCAAGTATCTGGTCACGGGCGGCGCGGGCTACGTCGGCGGCGTGGTCGCCCAGCACCTCATCGAGGCCGGCCACGAGGTCGTCGTCCTCGACAACCTCTCCACCGGATTCCGCGAGGGCGTCCCGGCGGGTGCCTCGTTCATCGAGGGCGACATCCGCGACGCCGCCAAGTGGCTCGACGACTCCTTCGACGCCGTGCTCCACTTCGCCGCGTTCTCGCAGGTCGGCGAGTCCGTCGTCAAGCCCGAGAAGTACTGGGACAACAACGTCGGCGGCACCATGGCCCTGCTCGGCGCCATGCGCCAGGCCGGCGTGCGCAAGCTGGTCTTCTCGTCCACGGCGGCGACCTACGGCGAGCCGGAGCAGGTCCCGATCACCGAGTCCGCGCCCACCAGGCCGACCAACCCCTACGGCGCCTCCAAGCTCGCCGTCGACCACATGATCAGCGGCGAGGCCGCGGCCCACGGACTCGGTGCCGTCTCCCTGCGGTACTTCAACGTGGCCGGCGCGTACGGCGCGCAGGGCGAGCGCCACGACCCCGAGTCGCACCTCATCCCGCTCGTCCTCCAGGTCGCGCAGGGCCGCCGCGAGGCCATCTCCGTCTTCGGCGACGACTACCCGACCCCCGACGGCACCTGCGTCCGCGACTACATCCACGTCGCCGACCTCGCCGAGGCCCACCTCCTCGCCGTCGCCGCCGCGAAGCCCGGCGAGCACCTCGTCTGCAACCTCGGCAACGGCAACGGCTTCTCCGTCCGCGAGGTCGTCGAGACCGTCCGCGAGGTCACCGGCCACCCGATCCCCGAGGTCGTGGCCCCTCGTCGCGGCGGCGACCCGGCCGTCCTGGTCGCCTCGGCGGCCACCGCCCGTGAGCAGCTGGGCTGGAACCCGTCCCGCGCGGACCTCGCGGGTATCGTCGCGGACGCGTGGGAGTTCGCGCAGCACATCGCAAGCAGCGCAAGGGAGTCGTAGTGGGGGCACAGGAAGTCCGCGAGGGGTTCGTCCGGCTGTACGGGGCCGAGCCCGAGGGCGTCTGGGCGGCGCCCGGCCGCGTCAACCTCATCGGCGAGCACACCGACTACAACGACGGCTTCGTGATGCCCTTCGCGCTGCCGCACATCGCCGTCGCGGGGGTCTCGCGGCGGACGGACGGCGTGCTGCGGCTGCACTCGGCCGACCTCGACAGCGGCGTCGCCGAACTGCGGCTCGACGGCCTGACGCCCGAGTCCGACAAGAACTGGACGGCGTACCCCGCCGGGGTCGTCTGGGCCCTGCGCGAGGCCGGCCATGCGGTGACCGGCGCCGACATCCATCTGTCCTCGACGGTTCCGTCCGGCGCGGGCCTGTCGTCGTCCGCGGCCATCGAGGTCGTCGTGGCCCTGGCGCTGAACGACCTCTACGAGCTCGGGCTCCAGGGCTGGCAGCTCGCCCGCCTGTGCCAGCGCGCCGAGAACGTCTACGTCGGCGCGCCCACCGGCATCATGGACCAGACGGCGTCCGCGTGCTGCGCGGCCGGGCACGCGCTGTTCCTCGACACCCGCGACCTCTCCCAGAAGCAGATCCCCCTCGACCTGGCCGCCGAGGGACTGCGCCTGCTGGTCGTCGACACGCAGGTCACGCACGCGCACAGCGGCGGCGAGTACGGCAAGCGGCGGGCCGGCTGCGAGAAGGGCGCCGCGCTCCTCGGCGTCGACGCGCTGCGCGACATCGCGTACGCCGACCTGGACACGGCGCTCGACCGCCTCGGTGACGAGGAGGAGGTGCGCCGGCTGGTCCGCCATGTGGTGACGGAGGACCAGCGTGTGGAGCAGGTCGTCGCCCTCCTGGAGTCGGGCGGCGACACCCGTGCCGTCGGGCCGGTCCTGACGGCGGGTCACGCCTCGCTCCGGGACGACTTCCGGGTCTCCTGCCCCGAACTGGACCTCGTCGTCGACACCGCGCTCGCGCACGGTGCGCTCGGGGCGCGGATGACCGGCGGGGGCTTCGGCGGTTCGGCGATCGTCCTGGCCGAGGCGACCGATGTCGACGCACTCACCAAGGCCGTCGAGGAGGCCTTCGCGGCCGCGGGCCACAAGGCTCCTCGGGTGTTCGAGGCGGTGCCTTCCGCGGGGGCGCGGCGGGTGAGCTGAGCGTTGCTCTTCGGGGCGGTGGGGTGCGCGTGTGGATCTCGCCCCCGCCGCCCCTTCCCGTCCCTGGGGGCTGTGCCCCCGGACCCCCCCTTTCGGCCCCGAAGGGGCCTCGTCCTCAAGCTCCCCCGGAGGGGGCGCCCCCGGACGGGCTGGTCGCACCCTGCCGGAGTTTCTTCGTCAGGGTGTACTCAGTGATTCCCGGGGGGTAGTCCTCGATCACGCACATCACCTCGTAGCCCCGCCGTTTGTAGAACTCCGGTGCCTGGAAGTCCCAGGTCTCCAGGCGTACGCGGTCGCAGCCGCGCTGCTCCGAGGCGACGCGCTCCGCCTCGGCGAGGAGGCGGGAGCCCAGGCCCGTGCCGCGGTGCCGGGCGTCGACCCAGAGGTACGTGACGTGCAGCCAGGTCGTCCAGGTGTGGCCCACCAGGCCGCCGGCCAGTTCGCCGCCGGGGTCCGAGGCCCAGATGTGCAGAGGCGACTCCCGTTCGGCAGGGGTGCCGCGCAGGGCGCGCAGGGTGGGGGAGGCCTCAGTGTTGGTGGCGAGCAGCCGCGAACGGAGAAGATCGCGACGGGTCCTGTCGATTTCTGTCTCAAGACGAAACATGCGGCACACCATAAACGCGGCGGCGGACCAGTTCTGCCATTTGCCTTCCGCTGTACGCCCGCAGCCCTACCCTGTGAACAGTGCCGGTGGGGGCCGGTGCTGATCAGGGGGCGAGACAGTCGGGTACGGCGCCCGCGGTGGGGGTAGCAGTCTCTGCACGGCGGCGGCCGTTGCGGTAGTGGCATCCTCTCCGGGCGTCGTAACCGCGCCGGTCGTCGTTCTCCGTCTCCGGACCTTGGGGTATCCCCTGCTCTGTCAAGGAGCTTGGGGAAGGGGGTTTCGTGGTTCGCATTCGTGTACTGGTCGTCGACGACCACCGTATCTTCGCCGAGTCGCTCGCCGCGGCGCTGGCCGCCGAGCCGGACGTCGACGTGTCCGCGGCCGGCAGCGGCCCGGCGGCGCTGCGCAGTCTGGAGCGCGCGGCCGCCGAGGGGCGCCGGTACGACGTGCTGCTCGTCGACGCCGACCTCGGCGGCACCCTGCCGGGCATACGGCCCGCGGTGCCCGTGCAGGAGGTGGGGGAGGACGGGCTCGTCGACGGGATCTCGCTGGTCGTGGGGGTCCGCGGCGCGCAGCCCCAGGTCCGGATCGTCGTCCTCGCCGAGAAGGACGATCCGCGTCGCGCGGCCCTCGCCCTCCAGGCCGGGGCGACCGGCTGGGTGGCCAAGGACTGCTCGCTGTCCCGCCTGCTGACCGTCATCCGAGGGGTGCTGCGCGAGGAGACGCACCTCCCGCCGGCCCTGCTCACCGGCGTCCTGCGGGAGCTGACGGCCGCCCGCAAGCACCGCACCGAGAGCGAGCGGCTGGTCGAGTCCCTCACGCCGAGGGAGCGGGAAGTGCTGCGCTGCATGGTCGCGGGGCTGGGCAGGAAGGCGGTCGCCGACCGGCTGTTCCTCTCCCCGCACACCGTCCGCACCCATATGCAGAACGTCCTGGGCAAGCTGGGCGTCCACTCCACCCTCGCCGCGGTCGCGCTCGCGCGCAGGGCCGGCGTCGGCCCTGCCGACCTAGCCGGGAATGTTGTCGAACGGGGCGGTCAACTGGCGTAGCAGGCCCGCCAGTTCACCGCGCTGGCCGCTTGAGAGCTCGGCCAGGATCGCCCGTTCCTGGTCGAGCAGTCCGGCGAGTGCCTGGTCGGCGCGGTCCTTGCCGTCGTCCGTGAGCCGGACGAGCACGCCCCGGCGGTCGCTCGGGTCGGGAAGCCGCTCCACCAGGCCCTTCTTCGCGAGCCGGTCGATGCGGTTCGTCATCGTGCCCGAGGTCACCAGGGTCTGCGTCAGCAGCTGGCCCGGCGAGAGCTGGTAGGGCGCCCCCGCGCGCCTGAGCGCCGTCAGGACGTCGAACTCCCAGGGCTCCAGCTGATGCTCGGAGAACGCCAGGCGGCGCGCCCGGTCCAGGTGCCGGGCCAGTCTGCTCACCCGGCTGAGTACTTCCAGCGGCTCCACGTCGAGGTCCGGGCGCTCCCGGCGCCACGCTGCGACCAGCCGATCGACCTCGTCCTCCATGACGATCAGTGTAGTGGTTGTGTCGACATGAAGTCTCTTGATGTCAAGTCTCTTGACATCAAGATAAATGGAGAGGGAAGGTACGGGACATGACGACGACCAACCCTTCCTGGGATCCCGGCCAGTACCTGCGTCACGCCGGCCATCGCGCCCGCCCCTTCGCCGACCTCCTCGCCCGCGTCCCCGACCTGCCCGGTGGCCCGCCCCGCATCGCCGACCTCGGCTGCGGCCCCGGCAACCTGACCGCCGTCCTCGCCGACCGCTGGCCCACCGCCCGGGTCACCGGGTACGACAGTTCGTCCCGGATGCTCGCCGACGCGGCGGCGTACGCGGGCGCCCGCCTCGACTTCGCCCACGCCGACCTCACCACCTGGGCGCCGGCGGAGACGTACGACCTGCTCGTCTCCAACGCCGCCCTCCACTGGGTGCCCGGCCACCTCGACGCCTTCGCCGGCTGGCTGGACGGGCTGGCCCCCGGCGGCACCTTCGCCTTCCAGGTCCCCCACAACATCGACGCGCCCCTGCACGCCCTCATGCGCGAGCTCGGCAACAGCGTCCGCTGGAAGAGCCGCCTCGGTCAGGTGCTGCGTCATGAGGACTCCGTCCACGCCCCCGGCGTCTACCTCGACCGGCTGGCCCGGCTCGGCTGCGCGACCGACGTCTGGACGACCACGTACTTCCACGTGCTCCAGGGCGACGATCCCGTCCTCGACTGGGTCAAGGGGACCGGCCTGCGGCCCGCCCTCGACGCCCTCGCCGACGACCCCGAGAGCCGCGACGCCTTCGTCACCGAATACCGCGACCTGCTCCGCGAGGCCTACCCGAGTGCCGGGTACGGCACCGTCCTGCCGTTCCGCCGCCTGTTCGCGGTGGCCACGAAGGCGGCCTGACGTGCTGGCCGCCGTCGACCACGTGCAACTCGCGACCCCGCCCGGCTCCGAGGACCGGCAGCGCCGCTTCTACACCGACACCCTCGGCATGACCGAGGTCCCCAAGCCGCCGGTGCTCGCGGCCAAGGGGGGATGCTGGTTCCGGGCGGGGGCCGTGCACCTGCATCTGGGGATCGAGCCGGGCTTCAGTCCCTCCGGCAAGGCCCACCCCGGGCTTCGGGTGACCGGCATCGAGGCGTTCGCCGCCCGGCTGGAGGGCCACGGCACGCCGGTCACCTGGGACACGGAGCTGCCGGGACACCGCCGCTTCTACGCCCATGACCCGGTCGGCAACCGGCTGGAGTTCCTGGAACCCGTGACCGGTGTTTGAGAGGCGCGGGACGGGTCACCCGTGGTTCTGAGACCACACGCAGACCTGACTGGGAGTGATGGACAGTGGCAGGCGAGCAGAAGTCCAAGGCGAAGATGGAACAGGCCAAGGGCAAGGCGAAGGAAACGGTGGGCCGCGCCGTCGGCAACGAGAAGCTCGAGGCCGAGGGGCGCGCCGACCAGGCGAAGGGTGACGCCCGCCAGGCCAAGGAGAAGACCAAGGACGTCTTCAAGCACTGACAGGCGAGCAAGCACTGGCAGGTACGCCCTGGCAGGCACTGGTCAGCATTGGTAAGCACTGACGAGTACGTACGCGCTGTGGGCGCCGACGGACACATGGGCGGGGCCCCCACCACGAAGGTCGGGGCCCCCCACGCGTGGGGGTAAGGCCGGGCCCGCCCCCCCGCCGGCCCCCTCATAGGCCCGGCCGGTTAGGCAGCCCCCCCCCGCTGCTTTCGGGGCTTCCGGTCGCGTCGGCTGTCGACCGCGCCGGTCGTCGGTCGTCGCGGCTGCTTCCCGCCGGGCCGGACGGACCCTAGGCCTTCCGGCGGCCGATCAGGTGCGGCTTGGCCTCGAGACCGTCAAGGCCGTGCCACGACAGGTTCACCAGGTGTGCCGCCACCTCCGCCTTCTTCGGGCGGCGTACGTCCAGCCACCACTGGCCGGTCAGGGCGACCATGCCGACCAGGGCCTGGGCGTAGAGGGGAGCCAGCTTCGGGTCGAAGCCGCGGTTCTTGAACTCGCGGCCCAGGATGTCCTCGACCTGCGTCGCGATGTCGGAGATCAGCGAGGCGAACGAGCCCGTCGACTGCGGGATGGGGGAGTCACGGACCAGGATGCGGAAGCCGTCCGTGTACTCCTCGATGTAGTCGAGGAGCGCGAACGCCGCCTGTTCCAGCAGCTCACGCGGATGGCCGGCGGTCAGGGAACTCGTCACCATGTCCAGCAGGCGCCGCATCTCCCGGTCCACCACGACCGCGTACAGCCCCTCCTTGCCTCCGAAGTGCTCGTACACCACCGGCTTGGAGACCCCGGCCTTCGCCGCGATCTCCTCCACCGACGTGCCCTCGAAACCCTTTGACGCGAACAGGGTGCGACCGATCTCCAGCAACTGCTGCCGGCGCTCCGCCCCCGTCATACGAGTGCGTCGCGCGCGCCGCGGCTTCGCTTCACCACTGGGACTGGAGGTATTGCTGGGATCGGTCGCCACGCCGTCAATCATGCCGCCTCGGCGGTCGCCTTCCCCCGCCGGGAACCGTCCTCGCCCGAGTTGCGACGTGAATCGATACGCGAGCGTGACGGCCAGCGCACGTCGTAGGCCCACCCGAGCATCTCGAACCAGCGGATGAAGCGTGCCGAGGAGTCCACCTGGCCCCGCATCACCCCGTGCCGCGCCGACGTCGGGTCCGCGTGGTGCAGGTTGTGCCAGGACTCGCCACAGGACAGGACCGCCAGCCACCAGACGTTGCCGGAACGGTCCCGCGACT
This sequence comes from Streptomyces sp. NPDC060000, assembly GCF_042737375.1. Taxonomy (NCBI): domain Bacteria; kingdom Bacillati; phylum Actinomycetota; class Actinomycetes; order Kitasatosporales; family Streptomycetaceae; genus Streptomyces; species Streptomyces sp. NPDC060000. The sequence goes on along the minus strand of NZ_JBHWUU010000032.1, from coordinate 3,859 downwards.
TGAACGGGCGCTTGCCCACCGCGTGACAGATCGAGTTGATCGACCACGTCACGTGGTGCAGCAGGGCCACCCGCACCAGCGAGCCCCAGAAGAACGCCGTGAACGCGCCCCACCAGGACATCGTCACCAGCCCGCCGACCAGCGGCGGGATCGCCAGCGACAGGATCGTCCAGTAGACGAACTGCCGGGACACCGCACGGATCGCCGGGTCCTTGATCAGATCCGGCGCGTACTTCTCCTGCGACGTCTGCTCCTCGTCGAACATCCATGCGATGTGAGCCCACCACAGGCCCTTCATCAGGGCCGGGAGCGTCTCGCCGAACCGCCACGGCGAATGCGGGTCACCCTCCGCGTCGGAGAACTTGTGGTGCTTGCGGTGATCCGCCACCCAGCGCACCAGCGGACCCTCCACCGCCATCGAACCCATGATCGCCAACGCGATCCTGAGCGGCCGCTTCGCCTTGAACGAACCGTGCGTGAAGTACCGGTGGAAACCGATCGTGATGCCGTGGCAGCCGAGGAAGTACATGAAGACGAGCAGGCCGAGGTCCAGCCAGCTCACCCCCCAGCCCCATGCCAGCGGCACCGCCGCCAGCACGGCGAGGAACGGAACGACGATGAAGATCAGCAGCATGATCTGCTCGATCGAACGCTTCTGCTCGCCACCCAGGGTGGCGGAGGAGGTGGGGGTACCGTCGGGCGCCTTCGAAGGGTCATCGATCACGTTGGAGCTGCCTGTGGTCATGCGCGTCCCCTGGGAGGGTCGTGGATTGAGGGTGATGCCGTGACACGGCAACCGCCGAGCGCCACACGGCGAACCGATGCGGTACTCCCTACGGTTCCGTAACCTACGGCATCGTAAGTATGGCAGTGCGCTGCTCGGCGGCAAGAGCCCGCCAACCTGCGCGTCCGCGCGGACACCTATCCTTGGAGACAGTCGGACAGCGCGGTCCGCTCTCTTTTCTTCCCGGATGTACGGCCCCTATGCGACGCCCGCCTCGGGGCCGACGTCCGGGTTCCCACCCGGACGAGCTTCAACACTGCAAGGAGCCGCACCTGTGAGCAGTGCCGACGACCTTGGCCAGGCCATCACAACGAACAGCACCGAGCTGCGCGCCGACATCCGCCGACTGGGTGACCTCCTCGGGGAGACCCTCGTCCGGCAGGAGGGTCCCGAGCTCCTCGACCTCGTCGAGAAGGTCCGCCGCCTCACCCGCGAGGACGGCGAAGCCGCCGCCGAACTGCTGCGGGGCATCGAACTGGAGACCGCGGCCAAGCTCGTCCGCGCCTTCTCCACCTACTTCCACCTCGCCAACGTCACCGAACAGGTCCACCGCGGCCGCGAACTGCGCGAACGCCGCGCGGCCGAGGGCGGCCTCCTCGCCCGCACCGCCGACCGCCTCAAGGACGCCGACCCCGAACACGTCCAGCAGACGGTCCGCCACCTCAACGTTCGCCCCGTGTTCACGGCACACCCCACCGAAGCCGCGCGCCGGTCGGTACTCAACAAGCTCCGGCGCATCGCCGCGCTCCTCGAGACCCCCGTCATCGACGCCGACCGCCGCCGCTACGACACCCGCCTGGCCGAGAACATCGACCTCGTCTGGCAGACCGACGAGCTCCGCGTCGTCCGTCCCGAGCCCACCGACGAAGCCCGTAACGCCATCTACTACCTCGACGAGCTCCACGCCGGTGCCGTCGGCGACGTCCTCGAGGACCTGACGGCGGAACTCGAGCGGGTCGGCGTCAAGCTTCCCGAGAACACCCGCCCCCTCACCTTCGGCACCTGGATCGGCGGCGACCGCGACGGCAACCCCAACGTCACCCCCCAGGTGACCTGGGACGTTCTCATCCTTCAGCACGAACACGGCATCAACGACGCGCTGGAGACGATCGACGAGCTCCGCGGCTTCCTCTCCAACTCCATCCGCTACTCCGGCGCCACCGAGGAACTCCTGACGTCACTCCAGGGCGACCTCGAACGGCTGCCCGAGATCAGCCCCCGCTACAAGCGCCTCAACGCCGAAGAGCCCTACCGCCTCAAGGCCACCTGCATCCGGCAGAAGCTCGAGAACACCAAGCAGCGCCTCGCCAAGGGCACACCCCACGAGCCCGGGCGCGACTACCTCGGCACCAGCGAGCTCCTCGCGGACCTCACCCTCATCCAGACCTCCCTGCGCGAACACCGCGGCGGTCTGTTCGCCGACGGCCGGATGAACCGCACCATCCGTACCCTCTCCGCCTTCGGCCTCCAGCTCGCCACCATGGACGTCCGCGAACACGCCGACGCCCACCACCACGCCCTCGGTCAGCTCTTCGACCGCCTCGGCGAGGAATCCTGGCGCTACACCGACATGCCCCGCGAGTACCGCACGAAGCTCCTGGCCAAGGAGCTGCGGTCCCGCCGCCCGCTGGCACCGACACCGGCCCCCGTCGACGCCGCCGGCGAGAAGACCCTCGGCGTCTTCCTCACGGTCAAGCGGGCCCTGGAGGTCTTCGGACCCGAGGTCATCGAGTCCTACGTCATCTCCATGTGCCAGGGCGCCGACGACGTGTTCGCCGCCGCTGTCCTGGCCCGCGAGGCCGGACTCGTCGACCTGCACGCCGGCTGGGCGAAGATCGGCATCGTGCCGCTCCTGGAGACCACCGACGAGCTCAAGGCCGCCGACACCATCCTCGAGGACATGCTCTCCGACCCCTCCTACCGGCGGCTCGTCGCGCTGCGCGGAGACGTCCAGGAGGTCATGCTCGGCTACTCCGACTCCTCCAAGTTCGGCGGCATCACCACCAGCCAGTGGGAGATCCACCGCGCCCAGCGCCGGCTGCGCGACGTCGCCCACCGCTACGGCGTGCGGCTGAGGCTCTTCCACGGCCGCGGCGGCACCGTCGGCCGCGGCGGCGGCCCCTCCCACGACGCCATCCTCGCCCAGCCCTGGGGCACCCTCGAAGGCGAGATCAAGGTCACCGAACAGGGCGAGGTCATCTCCGACAAGTACCTCATCCCGTCCCTGGCCAGGGAGAACCTGGAACTGACGGTCGCCGCGACCCTGCAGGCCTCCGCCCTGCACACCGCCCCCCGCCAGTCCGACGAGGCCCTCGCCCGCTGGGACGCCGCCATGGACGTCGTCTCCGACGCCGCCCACGCCGCCTACCGCGCCCTCGTCGAGGACCCCGACCTCCCGCCCTACTTCTTCGCCTCCACCCCCGTCGACCAGCTCGCCGACCTGCACCTCGGGTCCCGCCCGTCCCGCAGGCCCGACTCCGGCGCCGGTCTCGACGGTCTGCGCGCCATCCCCTGGGTGTTCGGCTGGACCCAGTCCCGCCAGATCGTCCCCGGCTGGTTCGGCGTCGGCTCCGGGCTCAAGGCACTGCGCGACGCCGGCCTCGACACCGTCCTGGACGAGATGCGCGACCAGTGGCACTTCTTCCAGAACTTCGTCTCCAACGTCGAGATGACCCTCGCCAAGACCGACCTGCGCATCGCCCAGCACTACGTCGACACCCTCGTCCCCGACGACCTCAAGCACGTCTTCGACCGGATCAAGGCCGAGCACGCGCTCACCGTCGCCGAAGTACTGAAGATCACCGGCGAACCGGAACTGCTCGACGCCACCCCCGTCCTCAAGCAGACCTTCACCATCCGCGACGCCTACCTCGACCCGATTTCGTACCTCCAGGTCACCCTGCTCAAGCGCCAGCGCGACGCCGCGGCGGCCGGCGCCGAACCCGACCCGCTCCTCGCCCGCGCCCTCCTCCTCACGGTCAACGGCGTCGCCGCGGGCCTGCGCAACACCGGCTGACCGCCGCATCCCCACCTGCCACCGGAAAAGGGTGCCCCCGGGTCCGTACGGACCCGGGG